>JAAYXU010000177.1 GCA_012515725.1 Clostridiales bacterium
AGATCGCGGCGAGTATCTGCGTGACCTTGAGCGCCTGCTCGGGCATCACGCGAAGCGGCGTGCCGTTTATAATGGCAGAATAGAATATGTGCGATTCGATTTCGGAGGGATTTGCGGATTTCCCGGCATAGAAATCCGCGCCGCCGGCTGACAGATCGGGCGTGTAAGTATACATCTTTCCGAACTTCTCGCCGTTGATGCGGAGCCCGTCCTTCATGTCGGCGCCCGCTTTGTTGCCGCACAGCACGCACTTGGCTTCGGCCGTATCGAGTATATTGAGAGCCCAGGAGCTTTTGAGCACGACGGTCGCGCCGTTTTTGAACTTAATAAACCCGAACGAGGAGTCCTCGACCGTGAATTTCTTGGGGTCCCAGGGGCCCCAGGCGTTGGCGGAGTTCTCGTTATCCGCAAGCTCACGGTAGGTCGAACCCACGACCATCTCGGGATCGTAGTTATCCATGAGCCACAGCGTCAGATCCAGCGCGTGGGTTCCGATGTCGATGAGCGGCCCGCCTCCCTGCTCCTCGGCGTTCAGGAACACACCCCATGTGGGAACCGCGCGGCGGCGAATCGCCAGCGCCTCGGCGTAGTAGATGTTGCCAAGCGTACCGGCTTCGCATTCCTTTTTAAGATAGAGTGACTCGGGTCGGTTGCGGTTCTGGTAGCCGATCGTGAGCAGCTTGCCCGTGCGCGCGGCGGCGTCTACCATGGCCTGCGCGCCGGCCACGTCGATGGCCATGGGCTTCTCGCATATGACGTGCCGTCCTGATTCCAGCGCGGCTACCGTGATAGGCGCGTGACTCCGGTTGGGGGTGCACACGTGGACGGCTTCCATCTGCCGGCCTTCGCTTGCGAGCATTTCCCTGTAGTCCTCATAGACACGGGCGTCCGGTACGCCGTACTCCCGGGCGGCTTTTTCCGCCCGCTCCCTGACGATGTCGCAGAACGCCACGAACTTGACGTTGCCCAGCGCTTTTGCGGACGGAAGGTGCTTTCCGTTGGCAATACCGCCGCAACCGATGATGCCGGATTGGATTTCGCGCATGACGATACCTCCTGTCGTTGGTGTATTCTGGCTTTATTGTACTGCATCGAGGCGAATTAAATCAAGCGAAATTCACGATAAATCGGAACTTAACGCAAGTTCGATCGTATCCGCCCTATGCTCTGTCTTCCAGCATCGCTTTTAATGTGCGAACGTCGCGGGCGATGTACCGGCCGACGTTCGCCGTGTCGGTATACTCGGCCGGCATGCACACGACGCCCTCATAGGAGCGGGATCTGAGATACCGCACCGCGCTCTCCCAGTCGGCGGCGCCGTGCTCGGACGTCGTGAAATACGTGCCGAACCGGGCCTTTTCGGCCTCCGGCCCGTTCGCGCGGCGGTAAAACGCGTTTTTGAAGTTGACCAGAATGAGGTAGTCCCACAGTATGTCGAGAGCCTTCTCGGGCGCTTCCCCCGCAAGCGCAGAGTGCGCGGCGTCCCAAATACCGCCGATATAGCGCGTGTCGGTGCGCTCCAGCAGATGCCGCAGATCCATGCTGGAGAACACGCCCTGCCCCTGATGCTGCTGCACGGCCACCCGTACGCCGTACTTCTCGCACAGCGGACACAGCTCGTCAAGCTCGCGAATCCAGGCTGACTCGGCCTGCATATATCCGTCGCACTCCCCGTAACTTAGCAGCATTATACGGATCACAGGGACGCCCGCCTCCTGGCAGGCGGCGAATATATGCTCCTGCGTACCGCTGGCGACGCTGGCGATCCGCACGCCGTACCGCTCGAGCGTCCGGGAGAGCGCGGGAAGGCCCTTTAGTGCGTTGCCGGGCTCCACCTGGTAGCCCGTGCGCAGCGGGAACTCGATCGCGTTAAATCCCAGCCCCGCGGCCAGCTCGCCCAGCTCGTCTGGTGTTTCTTCCTTCCACGGCTTAGTAAACAGCGACAGCGTATACGACATCGACATATTCCTCCTCAATTGAGATTGTCCGCGCGGACTTTCACCAGACCCTGGAATTTGCCGGGCTCTCCCAGAGATCCGCGTTGGGGCCAAGCAAGCCCAGTATTTTCTCGCTGGCCTCATTGAGCAGCGAAACCATATCCGCTGCAAGCGGCGTTTCGGCCGCCCGCACGTTCTGACGAAGCTGGTCGACGCTGCGGCATCCGGCGATGACGCTGGATATGCCGGGCTTGGACGAAACCCAGGCGATCGACAGATCGCCGGGCGTCATGCCGCTCTGTCGCGCGAGCTCCGAGAGTTTTGTGAGGAACTCCGGAAGCTCGGTCTCCACGCCCGGTCCGCCGTGCCGCGCGGCGGGATTGTTCCGGCTGTCGAAATGAATCGTGCGCCTGCGCGCGGGCGGGATATCGCCAAGCGAGTCGAACTTGCCGGTTAGTATGCCCTGCATGATGGGCATATAGGCAACGACGCCGATCTCCTCCTTCACGCAGTACGGCAGTATTTCCTTTTCGATGCCGCGGCTGATTAGGTTATAGGCGAGCTCGTCCGCTACGGGTCGGACGCCCATCTCCCGCGCGATCTGAAGGGTGCGCACGCCGAAATTGCTCACGCCGATTCGGTGGACGAGCCCGCGCTGTTGCACGCGCAGTATCGCCTCGAGGTTTTCCCGGAGCAGCCGCTCGTCCCGTGTGGGCCAGTGGATCATCAGTATGTCTATATAGTCAGTTCTAAGGCGCTTCAGGCTTGCCGTGATCTTATCCTCATAGGCGGGTATCTCCTCATGGGGTACGATGGGTATCTTGTTGCATATGAGCGCGCGCTCCCTTTGTCCGGCGAGCGCTCTGCCCAGCGATATTTCGCTCGCGCCCTCGTTGTACATAAACGCGGTATCAAACAGGTTGACGCCCAGATCCAGCGCTTCGCGCACCAGCTGATCCACCTCCCGCTGGCTCTGGCCGCCCCAATAGCTCCGTTCATCACCTCCAAAACTCCAGCATCCGACTGTCAGCGGGCTGACCGATACGCCCGAATCGCCCAAAGGTCTGTATTGCATCGGGATCCTCCTTTACGTGTAAATGAGACAGGAAAGGCATGATTTATTATAGGATCGTAAATTTACCATGTCAAGGAATCGCGCACTAAACCTCCGCGCCGCCCGCCGCATAGTATGCAGAGAAAAAGCGTACGGGGAAGGGGAGCCCATGAAAGTCGGACTGGCCCTGTCGGGAGGGGGCGTCAAGGGGGCGGCCCACATCGGTGTGCTGCGCTGCTTCATAGAGCACGGCATCCCGGTGGATCTTGTGTCGGGCGCAAGCGCCGGAGCGATCGCGGCGGGGCTGTACGCCGCGGGGTTGGATACCGACAGCATGGAGCGGTTCGCTCTGGGCCTTAATAAGCGCCTGCTCGACTACGATCTGCGGGGACTCCTGCGCGCCTGTCTGCATCGGGGCGAGCCTCTGACCGGGCTTCTGAAAGGTGACAGGCTCCACCGGGCGCTTCTTGCGGCGACCGGCGGCAGGTTGCTCACACAGGCGCGCCTGCCTCTTGCTATCAGCGCGACCGATCTTGACGGCGGGGATCTTGTCCTCTTCGTATCCGACAGCACGGGGCTGCGGGAGACGCCGGGGATACGCTGCCTGTCCGAGGGAAGTATCGCTGACGCGGTTGCGGCCAGCGCCGCGATCCCGGTGGTATTCTCGGCGCGTACGGCCTCGGGAATGCGCCTCGTGGATGGCGGGGCGATCGAAAACATACCAGTAAACGTGCTCCTGTGCATGGGCGCGGACATCGTGGTGGCCGTCGATCTGTCCCGCACGGTCCGCGCCAGACCCGCGAGCGGACTCCTCGAGGTCGGCCAGCAGACGCTCAGCGTCATATCCCGCCGCCTGACCGATTTGCGTACTATCTGCGCCCGCGTGGTCATCGTTCCGGACATGACCGGTATCGGCACGTTTGCGTTCGACGAAATACCGCTTTGCATCAGTAAGGGATATGAGGCCGCGCTCAAGGCGCTTGATTCGGTGAAAAAAGCGATGGTTCGACACGCCGCTGCGCCGCCAAACGCGAGAATTCGTCCGTATTGCTCCGTATAATGGGCCTACTAACCGAAACGAGGGTCGAACATGGACGAAACGCGGTTCGCCAGAAGGCTGCTGGGTTACTCTGTCTCTCAGGTCCGAGCTCATCTGCGCGCGCAGAAAGCCCGCAGCGAGGCGCTCCTAATGGAAAAGCAGGAAAGGCTGCTGGCGCTGCGCGATGAGAATCTAGCGCTAAGGGAGCGGCTTGATGACATCGAGCGGCGGCAAGCCGACATAGCGGGAGCGCTCATGGAGGCCAAAGCCCAGTCAAGGCGGATGCTGGAGCAGGCCCGGGAGCGCATGAAGGAGGAGCGGGAGCGGGCGCGAAAAGACCTCGAGGCGCTCGAGGAGCGTATCGCGGCGCGGCGGGAGGCGCTCCGGGCGGCGGCGCGCAACATGGAGCTCCTGACCGCGGAGTTTGCCAGAGCCGCCGCGCAGCAGGACAGGATACTCTCTCTGCCCGCGGGCGAACAGCGCGAGAGGGGAGCCTGAGACGGCTTGCCGCCTCCCGTCCGGGAACGGGACACGAGCCCGGAAACACGATTGACACCCGGAACCGCCGGGTATATAATGGCATTGAGCCGGATGAAGAACATGGGAGAGACCGCCCGCGGGCGGCGCCGAAGGAGCAATCGCGCAGTAATCTCTCAGGCAAAAGGACCGTGTTCCGACGGAACTCTGGAAAGTCGGCGGGAAGCGTGCGGGCAGCCGTGATCCCGACACCAACGGGGCAATCCGCGCCGGGCGGAGAATCTCTCTGGTTTGCGACAGAGGCGTCGATTTCTTCGGCGCCTGTTTTTTATAGAATCGCAATAAATGGGAGGAAACGGATGGAAGCAAGAAAAACCCCGCTGTACGAGCGTCATGTCGCGGCCGGAGGCCGGATCGTTGCGTTCGCCGGATACCTGCTGCCCGTTCAGTATGAGGGCGTGCTGGCCGAGCACGCGGCGGTACGCGCGTCGGTGGGACTCTTTGACGTCAGCCACATGGGCGAGGTCATGATTGAAGGTCCGCGCGCAGCGGAGTTCGTCGAGCGTCTCATAACCAATACGCTGGACGGTATGCGGGACGGGCAGGTGCGCTACAGCCCGATGTGCTATGAGAGCGGAGGAGTAGTGGATGATCTGCTCATATACCGGCTGGGGCCCGAGCGGTATCTGCTGGTCGTCAACGCGTCGAACCGGGACAAGGACTACGCGTTCATGCGCGAAAATAACCCGATGGGCGCGTCCCTGTCGGATATATCCGACAGTATAGCGCAGCTGGCGGTGCAGGGCCCTCGCTCCGCTGCGGTGCTGGAGCGGCTAACTGGGGCGGAGCTGCTGCCCGAGCGGTACTATACGTTCCGTGAGGACGTGCCGGTCGCCGGTATACGCTGTCTCGTATCGCGCACCGGCTATACGGGCGAGGACGGGTTCGAGCTATACTGCCCGGCCCAGCGGGGCGCGGAGCTGTGGGACGCGCTTCTTGCGGCCGGAGCGGACGAGGGGATCCGCCCTTGCGGTCTGGGAGCGCGGGACACGCTGCGGCTGGAGGCCGGTATGCCGCTCTACGGCCACGAACTGGGACCCGAAATAACGCCGCTCATGGCGGGGCTAACGCACTTCGTCCGCTTTGACAAGCCGGATTTCATAGGCCGGGACGCCCTGCTGGCCCAGAAGGCCGCGGGTCCTCAAAGACGCCGCGCCGGGATAGTGCTCACCGATCGGGGCATCGCGCGGGAAGGCGCGCGCATATTCTCCGGGGAGCGCGAGGTAGGCGTAGTGACCTCGGGAACCCAGTCGCCCACGCTGCGGCAGGCCGTGGCGCTCTCGCTGGTGGAGCCTCCGCTTCACAAGCCGGGCGCTGCCGTGAAGGTAGAGGTGCGGGGCAGGATGCTGGAGGCGCGTACCGTGCGGCTTCCCTTCTATAAAAGAAATACCCAACCATCAGAGTAAAGGAGAGTCGGATCATGAATATACCCGAAACGCTCAGCTATACGAAGGATCACGAATGGGTCCGTTTTGACGACGACGGACGCGCGGTCGTGGGCATCACCGAGTACGCGCAGCACTCTCTGGGTGACATAGTGTATGTGGAGCTGCCCCGGATCGGCACGAGGATCGAAGCGGGGGAGACGGCGGCTACTGTGGAATCCGTCAAGGCCGTAAGCGATGTGTACTCGCCGATCGCGGGAACCATAAACAACGTCAACGAGGAGCTCAACGACACGCCCGAGCTCATCAACGAGGACGCGTACAAGGCATGGATCGTCAAGCTGTCCGACTGGGAGCCAGCGCAGCTCCTGTCGGCGGCAGAGTACGCGGCGCTGCTGGAAAAGGAGTCGTAATATGGCCGGATACGTTCCCGGCACCCCGGACGACCGGCAGGCGATGCTGGAGTCGCTGGGCGTCCGCAGCGTAGAGGATCTGCTGACTCCAATCCCACGGGCTGTGCGGCTCGCGGAGCCTCTTCATCTCCCCCCGGGCCTGGGCGAGGCCGAGGTGCGCGATCGGATTGCCGAGCTGGCCGAGCGGAACACGCGCTATGACGCGGTTTTCCGGGGCGCGGGCGCATACCGCCACTTCATACCGGCGGTCGTGCGCTCCCTTGCCACACGGGAGGAATTTGTCACCGCCTACACGCCCTATCAGGCCGAAATAAGCCAGGGAGTACTGCAGGCTATATTTGAGTACCAGACGCTCATATGCGAGCTTACGGGCATGGACGCGGCCAACGCGTCGGTCTACGACGGAGCCGCGGCGGCTATGGAAGCTGTGCGCATGTGCGCAGGCCGCGGCCGCGTGCGCGCCGCCGTGTCCGAAGGTGTGCACCCGCATGTCCGGCAGGTGTTGCGGACAGGCTGCGCCGCCGCGGGCATCGCGCTTGCGGAAGTGCCGCTGTCGGGCGGCGTCACAGACCGCGCGGCTTTTGAGGGTATGCCGGGCGACGATATCGCGTGCCTGCTCGTGCAGAGCCCGAACTATCTGGGCTGCATAGAGGATATGGACACACTGGCCGACGCCGCGCATACCGCGGGCGCGCTGGCGGTCGCGTCGGTCAATCCGATCGCGCTGGGCATACTCAGCACGCCCGGGGAGGCCGGATTCGACATCGCGGTCGGAGAAGGACAGGCCCTGGGCGGAAGCATGAGCTTCGGCGGCCCGTATCTGGGCTTCATGGCCTGCCGCCAGCCGCTTATGCGAAAGCTGCCGGGACGTATCGTAGGCCAGACCACCGACAGCGCGGGCAGGCGGGGATATGTGCTGACGCTGCAGGCGCGCGAGCAGCATATTCGCCGGGAGAAGGCCGGAAGCAACATATGCTCCAACGAGGCTCACAACGCGCTCACGGCGGCCGTATACCTGACGGCGATGGGGCCGCGGGGGCTGCGGGAAACGGCGGAGCGGTGTCTCCTGCGCGCCCACGAGCTGGCCGGAGCGCTTATACAGGTTCCGGGTATCGCTCTCGCGTTCGACGCGCCGTTCTTCCATGAGTTCGTGACGCGCCACGAGCGGCCGGTCGCGCCGCTCATGGCGGCGCTCAGCCGGAAGGGCATACTGGGCGGTCTGCCTCTTTCGGAGCATACGGCGCTCTGGTGCGCCACTGAGATGAACACTAGCGCGCAGATAGAGCGCGTGGCGGCCATCGCCGCGGAGGCAAACCGATGAACGATATGAAACTGAGCTTTGAGAAAAGCCGCCCCGGACGCCGATGCTCCTCGCCGCCGTCCGCGGACATACCGCAGGGCTACGCCGCGTCCCTGCTTCCGGCGGGCGCGCTGCGCTCAAAGCCCCCGCGCCTTCCCGAAATGTCCGAGGTGGATGTGGTTCGCCACTACACGGCGCTGAGCCGCCGCTCATTTGGCGTGGACAACGGGTTCTATCCGCTGGGCTCGTGCACGATGAAGTACAATCCGCGGATCAGCGAGGAACTGGCGGCGCTTCCGGGTTTCTCGGATACCCATCCGCTTGAGGGGGAGGCGGCCAGCCAGGGCTGCCTGGCGCTCATGCACGGGCTGTCGGGCGCGCTGTGCGAGATCACGGGCATGGACGCGTTCACGCTGGCCCCGGCCGCCGGAGCGCACGGGGAATGGACCGGACTGCTGCTTATCCGGGCGTGGCACGAGAGCCGGGACGATTCGGCCCGCACCACGATACTGGTTCCCGACTCGGCCCACGGCACGAATCCCGCCAGCGCGGCGCTGGCCGGGTACCGCGTACAGCCGGTGCCCTCGGCTTCCGACGGGGGCGTGGACATCGATGCGCTGCGGCGTCTGGCCGGGCCGGACACCGCGGGGCTTATGCTGACCAACCCGAACACGCTGGGGCTGTTTGAGCGCCGCATCGAGGACATAGCCGCCATCGTGCACAACGCGGGCGGGCTGCTCTATTACGACGGCGCTAACCTGAACGCGATCATGGGCCTCGTGCGGCCCGGCGATATGGGATTTGACGTCGTGCATATCAATCTTCATAAGACGTTCGGCACGCCCCACGGCGGAGGCGGCCCCGGCAGCGGCCCGGTGGGCTGCAGGGCGCGTCTGGCCGATTTTCTTCCCTCGCCCATTGTACGGAAAGAGGGCGACACATACAGTTTTGCCGAGCCGCCCCGCTCGATCGGGCGGGTTACCGGGTTCTACGGCAACTTCGCGGTGCTTGTAAAGGCGTACGCCTATATTCTGTCGCTGGGGGCAGACGGGCTGCGGGAGGCGTCGGAGTGCGCGGTGCTTCACGCCAACTATATGATGAACTCGCTGCGGGGCGTTCTGGAGCTTCCCTACGAAGGGCCGTGCATGCACGAATTTGTGCTCTCGGCCCGGGCGCTGCGGGAGGAGACGGGCTGCTCCGCGCTCGACATATCAAAGGCCATGCTGGACCAGGGAATGCATCCGCCCACGATGTATTTTCCTCTCATAGTCGCCGAGGCGCTCATGATCGAGCCCACCGAAACCGAATCGCCCGAGACGCTGGACGAAGCCATCCGCGTTATCGCTAACATCGTCGAAACCGCCCGGCGCGATCCCGCGGCGCTGCATGAGGCTCCGCGGACAACGCCCGTGGGACGCTTAAACGAGGTCGAGGCGGCCCGACGTCCGGTCGTGCGTTATTCGTTCGAGGATGGGGACTAAAGCGC
>JAAYXU010000178.1 GCA_012515725.1 Clostridiales bacterium
AGCTCCCCGGCGATGCGCCCCATAATGGGCCGCTTGGTCCGGTCCCGGTCGCCACCGCAGCCGAAAACGATGATGACGCGGCCGTGGGCCAGCTCCCGCACCGCGCCGAGTATATTTCGTATGCCGTCGGGCGAATGCGCGTAGTCGACGATTACCGTATAGTCTGTGTCCGCGGGAACCCGTTCGATCCGCCCGCTGACGCTCCTGGCGTGCGCGAGGCCCTCGGCCGTCACGCGCAGCGAGAGCCCCAGGCTCATCGCTATGCCCGCCGCCGCCAGTCCGTTATATACATTAAAGCGTCCGGGGAGCGGCAGCGTGATGGGCATAGTCAGCGCCCCGGCCCGAAGCGTAAAGCGCGCGCCCGTAAGGCTCATTCTGAGCTCCGAGGCCTGTATATCTGCCGGAGCGTCGATGCCGTATGTCATCGCGACGCCGCCAAAATCCGATACCATATCCGCGCCGGCCGGATCGTCAGCATTGATAAGAGCGGTTTTCATGCTAAAATCCGTAAAGAACCGCTTCTTTGCGGCCCGATACCGCTCCATGGTCTTGAAATCGTCCAGATGATCCTGCGTCAGGTTCGTAAATGCGCCGATTGCAAACGAGAGTCCCGCGAGTTTTCGCAGCTCCAGCGCGTGGGCCGATACTTCCATCACTACGTACCGGCACCCGGCGTCGGCCATCCGGCGCAGCAGGCCCTGCAGCTCCATCGGATCCGGGGTAGTCAGGTGCTGAGGCACTTCCTCGTCACCCACCATATTGACCACGGTACCGATGAGCCCCGTCTTTTCCCCCACCGATTTGAGTATATCGCGTATGAGCCAGGCCGTCGTGGTCTTGCCGTTGGTCCCGGTTACGCCGATGAGCTCGAGCTTCCGGGCCGGATGCCCGTGAAAGGACGCCGCCAGCAGCGACAGCGCCTCGCGGCTGTCACGCACCAGTATCTGCGGTACGTCTACGTCGGATAAAGCGCGCTCCGCGACCACCGCCGCCGCTCCCTGCCGCGCCGCGTCGGCGGCGAATGTATGCCCGTCGGCTTTGGCGCCGGGTATGCACACAAAAAGGCTTCCGGGGGAAACCTTCCGCGAGTCGATGAGAATATCGCTGATATCGGGATTGTCCTGGCTCATTACCGTGCAGTCAATCCCCCGGATGAGTTCATGAAGGTGCATGGTTTGTCCTCCCGCGGCCTTTTCGAACTATCATATCACAGATCGCCCGATTATTCATCGGTCTGTTCGGGGTAGCCGATTTCAACCACCACTACACTGCCCTCGGGCACGCTCTCCCCGGCTGCCGGCGTCTGTCCTGTGACGACGCCTCCGGGACCCGAAAACTCCGCCAGAAGCCCCTCCGTCTCGAGCTTCTCGTTGGCCTCAATCGCGGTCAGCCCCGCAAGGTCTGGCACGGTCACGAAATAATCTTCGCTGCTTTGGGGATCCTCGTCCTCCAGGCAGACCATGACCACAGAGTCCTTTGGCGCCAGGACTCCCGGCGGAGGCATTTGCTCGACTACCTTTCCGCCATAGCCCTCCACAAGCGTTTCAAAGCCCGCGACCGACAGAGCGGCCTCGGCCTGCTCGACCTCCATCGTGCGCACGTCGGGTACCTCGCGCGTTTCCGTCTCATCGGATCCGCCCTGCCGGGGTACGTTAAGATAGAGAAGGGTTTCTTCCAGTATACTTTTTACGTAGGGCGCGGCCACTATGCTTCCATAGTCCACGGCCGCGTTTGGCTCATCCACCACGAGGAGTACCACCACGCGGGGATCCTCGGCCGGAGCGAATCCAACGAATGAGCTGATATGCACGTCGTGCATGATCTTGCCGTTCTCATCGTACTTCTGCGCGGTTCCGGTCTTTCCCCCGACGGTGTAACCTTCGATCATCGCGTTGCGGCCGCTCCCGTTTTCCACCACGTCCTTGAGTATCTGCCGCATGAGCGCCGAAGTTTCGGGAGATACCACCTGTCCTAGCGCCTCGGGCTCGTAGCGTACGACGGTATTTCCCTCGCTGTCCCGAATCTCCTTGACGATATGCGGCTGCATCCGCATACCGCCGTTGACAGCCGTACAAGCCGCCGAGACAAGCTGCAGGGGCGTAAGGGCGATGGCCTGGCCAAAACCGATGCGTGCCAGGTCGACGTTGCGCACATATTTTATCGGGGTTACGATGCCGGTCCCCTCGCCATAGAGCTCGATTCCCGACTGGCTCCCGAAGCCGAACTGATACAGATAATCATAAAATGTCTGTACACCCATACCCAGCGCCATGTCCATAAACGCCGGGTTGCAGGAGTTCTGCGCGGCTTGGGTCAGCGTCTGCGTTCCGTGCGGCCTGTCGAAGCGCCAGCACTTGATCTTGTCGCCGTCAACCAGCCTGTAGCCTACGCATGTGAAGCTGCTGTCCATCGTGACCGCGCCGCTATCTAGCGCCGCGGCAAGCGTCGCTATCTTAAAGGTGGAACCCGGCTCGTACGCGTCGCTGATGGCTGCGTTGCGGGTCAGCTCCTGCAGGATAGCAATATCGCTGCGAGGTGGATTGTTGTTATCATAGTCGGGCTTGACCGTCATGGCCAGCACGTCCGCGGTATCCGGATCCATCGCGATCGCTATCACGCGCTTGGCGTTCTGCTCAAGCAGGCACTGTTCGGCGTATTTCTCCGTGAAGCTCTGTATGGTCATGTCGATGGTCAGTATAAGATCGTTTCCGTCGACGGGAGCCACGTATTCATCGGCCCCAAAGGGCAACTCACGCCCGACGACATCGGACTCGATCGCGATAAGCCCGGGCGTACCGCTGAGGTATTTGTCAAAACGGGACTCGATTCCCTCCAGGCCCTTGCCGTCCACTGACGTAAAGCCCAGCACCTGAGTGAGAAAATTACCCAGCGGATAATACCGCTTCTTATCCTCCACCAGCACCACGCCATCCAGATCAAGCTCGAGTATCCGGTCGGCCTGCTCCGCGGTGATCTGACGCTTGAGCCAGCGCTCGGAGTATTTGCTGACAGCTCGCTCGTATACGACGGCCCGCTCCATCTCCAGTATTTCCGACAGCGTATCGGCTACACGGTTGGCGTCGGTGATCTGAGAGGGTCGGAGCACTACGGCGTCACAGCTCGCGCTGGAAGCCAGCAGATTCCCGTTTCGATCGAGTATGTCGCCCCGCTCGGCCTCAACAGTGACCTCCCGGGTCCATTGGTCGGCTGCCTTCATCTGCAGCCATTCGGAGCGCACCAGCTGCCAGTATCCCAGCCGGAACACGATCAAACCCAAAAGCCCGCCCGAAAAGACAGCCAACTGTATGAGCAGTCTTTTTCGGTTGTTGACACTGGGTCTTGACAAGGACAGTCCCTCCTGTGCAGCTGGTTAGTTGGTCTGAAGGCTGGTCGAATCGCCCTCGCTGGCATCCACGCTGGTGGACGCGATCGTGCGGATCTGGCCGCTTTGCGGATACCCCATGCCAAGCTGCTGCGCGGACAACCGAATGTTGTTGAGATCGACCGCTTCGGTGTGAATGGCCTCCAGGCGGCTGTACTCGGACTCGGCCTTACGGATCTCAGCCTGCAGCTTGCCGATCTCGATCTGCGCGGCCGATATCATGCACTTAAAATAAATGATGCCGGTACAGGCCAGGAAGACCACCACCGCCACCGCGAGCGTGGCAAGCGTCCGCATAGCCTGCGCGCGCCTCTCTGTCTGCTCAGCGGTATCCGCCTCGTATCTCCGCGCCTGCGCGCCGTCCCAGCAGCGCCGCGCCAGATAGGGCTCTTCCGCCGCAGCGCGACGGTCGCCGCTGTCCGATACGCTGTATGCGGGCGCGGTGCGGCTCTTCCGATACGCC
>JAAYXU010000179.1 GCA_012515725.1 Clostridiales bacterium
CCCACGGAACCGGGGGATTCGGATACGATCCGCTTTTCTATATACCCACGCTGGGCTGCACGATGGCCCAGCTCATACCCGAGGTAAAAAACGCGGTCAGCCACCGCTATAACGCGCTGCGCGCGCTCCTTAGGCTGCTGGAGCGGGAGAAAAGCAACACATATTAGCTCCCAAAGACATTTTTAATCGAAAAAAAACAACAGTGTATCAACTGAAGCGGTATAAAAAGAAAGATAGAGCATAGCTCCCCACAATCCGTAATATATTTAAGCGGCGGCGGGGGAGATGAGTTCATGCGCGGTGACAGGGTGACTGCGTTCCCGATTGCGGCTGCGTTCGCCGGAACGGTGATGGGCGCGGGTTTCGCGTCGGGCCAGGAGCTCATGCAGTTTTTTGTCGTATACGCAAGCCGGGGCTACTGGGGTTTAGCGCTGGCGGCGGCGCTTACGAGCGCGGCGGGCATACTTATCATGTTCAGGGCGCGTCGTGGCGGCGCGGAGGCCGCGCCCCGGCGCGCGGCACGCCTCATGAACGGCGCGATGGCGCTGTTTCTCTTCGGTCTGCTGGTGGTCATGACGGCGGGCGGCGAGGAATTGCTGCATTTGGGCTGGGACGCGCCCCCGCTTCTCGGAGGCTTGCTGACGGCGGGGTTGACGGCGGTTACGGTGGCGGGCGGTATGGAGCGGATACTAAAGAGCTTCCGTGTGGTAGTTCCCGTGATGATGTCGGCCGCGGCGGCGGCCGGGATCGCGGTTCTCATATGGGGGGAATGGGACGCCATACCCGTACACCCGTCGGGCTGGGGAAGCTGGACCGGCTCCTGGCTGACCGCGTCGCTTCTCTATGTAAGCTACAACATGCTGGCGGCTACCGCCGTACTCTCGCCGCTGGGAGTGGCCGCGCGCGGGCCGCGCGACGTGGCGGCGGGCGCTGCGCTGGGGGGCGGCGGCCTGGGCCTGCTGGCCCTCATACTGTGCACGGCCATTGCCCGGCGTTTCGGTCTGGCAGAGCACCATCCGCTGCCCATGGTGGCGCTCTCGCACGAGGTGCATCCGTTGCTTGGGCATATATACGCGGTCGCGCTTTTTATATCCATCTATACGACAGCCGTAGGATGCCTGACGGGATTCATGGACCGTATCGGCGCGGACCGAAGCACGAACAGCCGAATGATGGTCTTCGCCGTATGCGCGCTGGCGCTGCTTGGCAGCAGAATCGGATTTGCTCGGCTCGTTTCCCGCGTCTATCCGATAAGCGGCATTGCGGGAGCGGTGGTATTCATCGCGATGGCTGCGGACAGCGCGCGCCAAGCGGTGCGGCGCCTCATTGGGCGGGCGAGGGAATCCTCCCGCTCACTCACGCCCTCTGCCCGATCGAATCGTGCGCCCGGATCGCCCAGCGCGTGGGACTGAGCTCCTGCTCCAGCGTGAGCGGCAGCGTGCAGCGGCCCTCAAAGAGACCGATGAGTCTGTCGTAGTAATCGAAACTTTCATCGGCAATCGAAAAGGCTCCCATATCGCGGTCTTCCAGTATCAGACGTCTGCGCGCGCCACCGTCGGTGATCTCGGCCATGCCCCGCGTGCCGAATACTCGCAGGTGCTCGTTGCCCCACAAGCCAAAGCCTTTGGGATTGAGGTAATTGAGCGCGGCAACGCCCACGCCACCGTTTGCAAGGGTGAAGCTGAGTGTCGCGGCCGTAGTCAGTCCGCCGCCGGGCGCCGGGTTTCCAAGACAGGTTCGCGCGGCGCTTATTTCCCGTATCGCAAGGCCGGTCGTATGCTCGACGTACCGGAGCGCGTGCACGCCGACCCACCGGATAAGCCCGCCGTCGGTCTCGTCGTCCTGCGGGCGTCCGCCGTGCATCGGGTAGGATTTCTGTACGAACACCTGCGCCACATCGCCCAGCATACCCGAGTGAATAAGTGAACGCAGCGTCCAGAAGGGCTGCTCGTACACCGTCTCGCACATCTCGCGCAGTATGACGCCGCAGCGTTCCGCTTCCCGAATCAGAATATCCAGATCGCGTTCTGTCAGCGCGCAGGGCTTTTCGCACAGCGCATGCTTTCCAGACCGCAAGACGCACAGCGCGTCGGCCGCCTGCTGGTGGCGCCTTGGCGAGCACAGAGATACCATCCGCACCCGCGAATCGTGCAGCATGTCATGAAGCGTCGCGTATTCCTTCGCGTCGCCTGCCAGCATTTTGGGCGG
>JAAYXU010000180.1 GCA_012515725.1 Clostridiales bacterium
AACCTCCCGCCAGAAACACCGCGCGTACTTCGTCCTCACCGATCCCCCGCTCCCGGAGCAGCGTTTCGATGCCCGCGGCGACAGCGCCTTTGGCGAGCTGCACCTCGCGCACATCTCGCTGACAGAAAAGAATATCCCTCTGCGCGCCCTCGCCAGGAGAGGCAAGCCGCAGCGCCCAGCCCTGCTCTTCCCGCACGAAGCGCTCCCGCAGCCAGCCGGGCCCGGCCGGCTGGAGTCGGCCGGTCTCATCCAGCGCTCCGTGCGCAAGCAGACCGGCTGTGACGTCCACGATCGCCGATCCGCAGATACCCGCGGCGGGCGCGTCCGCGATGGTGCGCACGCCCAGCGCGTCGTCCATCTCAACGCGGCTGATAGCTCCCGCGACTCCGCCCATGCCGTAACGGATATGAGCGCCCTCGAAAGCCGGACCCGCGGCGGCGGAACATGCCAGTATGCCATCCCGGTCGCCCAGCATGATCTCTCCGTTGGTGCCGATGTCCAGCATGAGGCAGGGCCGCTCCTCATTAAGGAGTCCGACGGCCAGCGCTACCGCCACCGTATCCGCGCCCACGTAGCCCGATACGCAGGGCAGCGTCGTGACCATCGCCTCGGGATGAAGGACAAGTCCGAGCTGCTCGGCCCGAAAATCCTGACGGCCGCTAAAGGCCGGTATGAACGGCGCCTCCACGATGCACGCGGGCGGTACGCCCGCAAAGAGATGCAGCATGATCGGATTTCCCGCTATGGTCATATGTACGACGCGGGAGAGCGTCGCTCCGGCCTGGGCGCACAGCTCTTGGGTCAGGCCGCTCACCGCGTCCACAATCAGGCGGCGGAGCGTCTCCAGCCCGCCGGACTGCTTGAGCGTATAGTCGGTGCGGGAGATTACATCATCTCCGTAAGCCTTTTGCGGATTGAGCCGCGACGCTACGGCAAGCTCCGTACCGCTTTCCAGATCCATGAGATATGCGGCGAGTGTCGTGGTTCCGATGTCCACCGCCACGCCCAGCGGAGCGCCCGAGCCCTCGCCGGGGCAAATATCCACCGCCAGACCTTCCCTGCACAGCGCCGTTACCGCGCCCTCCTGCCCGCGCACAGCCTCGGGCAGCGCCCGGAGCGCGGTCAGCGATACGCTGCTAAGGCCTGCCGCTTCCAGCAGCCGCTCCTCGTCGCTGCGCTGGCTGTCGAGCCCCGCGGCCGGTATGGTCAGCGCCACGCGGCGGAATATGGGATCCGTCTCGCCCGATGCGGCGGCGCTGTCGGTCGTGATCGCCGCGTCCTGCATCGCGACGGGCAGCCGACATGCGATGTCCTGCGTGAGGACTCGGGTACAGGCCAGCCGCAGCCCCGTTGCCAGCTGCTCGGGGGAAAGCAGCCGCTTTTCCGCTTCGTTGGGCGGATACGCGGAGGGCTTGTCCACGACGATCTGGCATTTGCCGCACGAGCCCCTGCCGCCGCATGCCGCCGGTATCGGAACACCTTCGCGGCGAAGCGCGTCCAGCATATTGACGCCTTCTTGCGCGCGAAAGCGCTTGTTGCCGCCGTCCATCGTGCTAACCGTGACCGTAACGTCCATCGCTGTCCTCCGGGCATTTGCGTTCTTTCGTCCCATTATTGCACAACCGCGCAGGATTCTCAATATAAGAAAGCGGTGTTATCTGGGAAATCTTTGCTAAATAACGAGAGAAAGCCCCGCCGCCACATTAGGATGAAACGCGCATAGACTCCGATTCCTCCGCTCCCTCACCCCAGCGTCACATAGACGTGGTGCTCGGAAGCGTCGTCGACGAGCGTGAAGAACGGCTTTTCAAGGGGCTTTCCGTCCAGCAGCGTCTGAACGACGCCGACGCATACCCCGTTCGGATTCTTGACATGGATGAAGTAAGTCGCACTCCCCCAGCGGTAGGTTACGTCGTACTCCTTCCAGTCGGGCGATACACAGGGACGGATCGAGAGTTGGTTCCTGTAAACCGAAAGTCCCAGTATTTTCTCCAGCGTGATCTTGTACATCCAGGCGGCCGAGCCCGTATACCAGGTCCAGCCGCCCCGGCCAACATGCGGCGGAACCGCGTATACATCCGCCACCGCGACATAGGGCTCCACCATATACCGCCGCGCTTCCTCGGCTGTTTTAGCGTGCCAGTAGGGCATCAGCCGCCGCATGAGTTCCACGGCCTTGTCTCCCCGGTTAAGGCACACATAGGCCCATACCGCCCAGACAGCGCCATGCGTATACTGTCCGCCGTTTTCCCGCACACCCGGAACATATCCCTTTATGTAGCCCGGCTCAGACTCATCCTCTCGGAAGGGCGGCGCAAGGAGCCTTAGAAGTTGTCCCTCCTCGCACCAGAGCTGCTCCTCCATCGCGCGCAGGCCCATCTCGACCTTATCGGCATCGCCCGCTCCGCTGATGGCTGCCCAGGCCTGGGAAATGCAGTCGATACGGCAGTCGTTGTTGACGCACGAACCAACCGGGTTTCCGTCGTCGTCAAAAGCCCGGCGGTACCACTGCCCGTCCCAGCCCGCGTCATTGAGCGCCTGGCGGAGGCGCTGCGAGGTTTCGTCCAGTTCCAGCGCGGTCTGCTTGTCATCCATCCGTTCGCACAGGTAAGCCATACGGCGCAGCACATCATATAGGAAAAACCCAAGCCATACACTTTCGCCCCTGCCTTCATCGCCGATGCTGCTCATCGCGTCGTTCCAGTCGCCGGTACCCATGAGAGGCAGTCCGTGCTTGCCAAAGCGGCAGGCACGGCGCACCGCGCGCAGGCAGTGATCCAGCAGCGTGCCAGACTCGCCCGATACCGTGGCGATCCCGTAGAAATCTTCCTGGCCCTCAGGGATCTCCACGTCCTCGAGATACGGAGCCTGCTCCCGCAGCATATCCCAGTCGTCGAGCCGCAGCACGTACTCCGATACCACATAGGGCAGGAACAGCATGTCGTCGGTTATGCGCGTCTTCACGCCGCGCAGCGGCGGATGCCACCAGTGCTGCACGTCGCCCGACTGGAACTGATGCGCGGCGCACAGCAGTATGTGTTCCCGCACCCATTCAGGCCGCGTCCAGACGATGGCCAGACAGTCCTGAAGCTGGTCGCGGAAACCGATCGCCCCGCCGGTCTGATAGAACCCGGCGCGGGCCATGAACCGGGACGCGATTGTCTGGTATAGCAGCCACCCGTTCATCATGAGATTGACGCCCTGATCGGGTGTGTTCACGACTACTCGCTCAAGCATATCGTCCCAGAATGCCTGGGTGCGCGCCTGCGCCAGCTCGACCGCGCCTCGCTCGCGGTAGCGGTCTATGATCTGCCGGCAGGCAGACTCTCCCAGGCCGCCTCCCAGCAGCACGGTCCAGCTTTTTTCCTCGCCGGGACTTAGCTCCGCGAAGAACCGCAACGCGCCCAGCCCGCCCCCAGACCCGGACTCGTTGCCCAGATTCCGCCGCGTAATGGCCGGAGACCGCGTTGCCGGCTCGTATCCGGTATGAAAAAGGTTTCGCATCGCGGTGTACTGGCACGCAGTACCGGGCGCGGCGATGAATGCGACCGTATCCTCAAATTCGTCCCGGTAGCCGTTTCGCGCATAGATCGCGTCGCCTGCGGCGTCGGGCTCGACCAGTATATGGGGAGCAGTATGGCTCCTGTGCACTCCCAGCACGAAATCTGCCCACACGGTGACGCTGATCTTGCGGCGCATTCCCGTCTGATTGTGCAGCGAGACTTCCCTGATCATCACGGTATCTTCCGGCGGCACGAAGATCCGCTGCTGCTGGTAGAATCCCTGATTGACTGACTCGAACAGCGCATAGCCCATCCCAAACCGCGTCCGCCTGTGGCCGGGCTTGCCGTCGCCCTCCGATAGCCTCCACACCGCGCCGGTTTCCTCATCCCGAACGAGTATGTCCTGCCCCGGCGGATTGGAGACCGGATCGCCGTTCCACGGCGTCAGCTTATTCTCCCGGCTGTTGTATAGCCACGCAAAGGCCGCCCCGCCGCCGCTCAAAATCGTGCCAAACTCCCGGTTGGCAAGTATCATGCACCAGGGCATCGGCGTGTTAACGCTGCAGTGAATCACATACTCGCGTCTGTGCGCGTCGAAGCCGCCGTATTCATTGTCGAATACCGTCTCGATGGGCCGCATGGTCACGTCCGCCAGGTCGCGGAGCGACTGACGGACAGGTATCCTCCCGGCGTCTGAGGGCGGCGGAGCCGCCTGCGCCAGCTGTCCGGTCAGCGGCTTTTCCGCGTCAAACCAGCCAACGGACACCGCTCGCAGCAGCAGCTTCTGCTCGGCGGAGAGCTGCTCCTCCTTGACAATAAATATACCGCCGTTCTTGCCCACAAGGTCGCGCTCGACGCTTGAGAGGATCATGCCCATGATCGCGTCCTGCAGCGCCTGCCTGTAATCGCTCGCATCGCGGTTTAGTATGACCAGATCGTATGATATCTGTTTCCTGCGCCAGTAGGCATGGGCAAGCACCAGATGAAAGACGCCCCGCAGGTACGCGCTGTCCGCGACTTCCACGCCAACAATGGGCAAATCGCCCGACAGGCCCAGTCCCCACAGCCCTGACTGGCCCAGACGGTTTTTCCGTATGGCCTCCAGCCGATCGGGATTGGGACGCCCGCTCAGTATGAGCGACGGCAGCAGCCGGTTAAAGAATCGTATCTGGTTGGCCGATACGCCCAGATAGCGTATGAGCGCCCGCTCCTGACAGCAGGAGAGCTCCAGCGCTTCCTCGAGACTGTCGTGGCTGCCGGGCCCCGCTACAGCCGCGACCGCGTCGCGCTCCTCTTCGCCAAATCCTATGAGCAGCGCAATATCGGTCGAACCGCCCGCCCTGATGCGGACGGCGGTCTTCATGCACAGCACCGGATCCACCGGTATTTCAATGTTTCCGTTGTTCCAGGGCCTGGTGAGGAAATGGGGATTCTTCAGCGAGTGCCCCCTTCCGATCGCCGCGTTGCGGATGGTTTCGACGCAGACGGGCGCGTCGGGATCGGCCTCCTGTACGAATCGGGCAGCCATGTAATGCCTGCGGTCCTGGTCGGACCGTTTCCGTCTGCCCGCGATCAGCATTTTCTTTTCGGCATCCCAGCGTGTTTCGATGAAAAGATTCTGAAACGGGGGATGCGCAATATCGGCGTGCTGGGTATTAAGCACGATTTCGGTATAGGCCGTCACGTCCAGCAGTACTTCCGAGTCACTGTGGTTCTCGATGCGCAGATGGCGCACCTCCGCGTTCCGGTTGCCCTGAACGAATACCGCCAGGCGCGTTTTGAGAGAGCCGTCCCGACGCGTAAATACCGTCTGCCCGCATTCGTGGACTACATGGTACGCATCAGGCTCTCTGAGGAAGGGACGCAGCGTGACGCTGTGGGGCGGATGCGTGCCGTCGCTTCCCTGCACGAAAAGGAACACTCCATACTCGATCTCGGTATCGCTTCGCCAGCGGTTCACGGCGATGCCGCCGCAGCGGCTCTGCCCGGTACCGTCGGCTCCGATTATGACATTGTAGTTTCCGTTGGACAGCACGTTGATAGAGTTTACGACAGAGCACCTGTCCACGGGGCACTCTTCCCGGTAGCAGGCCGCCGAAAGATTCCGATACCCGCTTGCGGGCTTATCCTGATCGAGCGGCTTTCCTGCTGTAAGCATCCGCTCGCTGAGCAGGATGGATAGCGCGCTAATATGCGGTATCGCGTACATGCTTTTTTTGAGGCGCTCGTGGGTCAGGTAGTTATACATGCCCATCATCGACATGCCCTGATGGTGCACCATGTAGCTCCTGACGACGCGGCCCTTTCCGGGCTTGCCCGAGCTACCCGATGTATAGTCGATCGCCTCATATAGGCCAAAGTATCCCAATCCGCCCTGATCGATGATAGAGCGGATATTTTCCCACGCCGCGAGCGCGTCGATATGGAGCGTCATTACCGTGGAGTAGGGCGATACGACCAGATCCCGGCCCAGTCCGCTCTTCATGCCGATACCCGGGACGCCAAAGGAGCGGTACTGATAGTTCATGGACTGGTCGAGCTCGTAATAGCCCGATTCGGATATGCCCCATGGCACGCCGCGCGCCATGCTGTACTCCCGCTGCATACGTACCGCATTGACGATGGACTCGCCCAGCAGCGTTCCGCGCTCGTGACGGAATATCTGATCGGGCATCAGATACTCGAACATCGTACCGCCCCAGGACTTGAGTATCGCGCCCTCCCGGTCGGCCGCCGCCGGTCTGCCCATCCGGAACCAGTGCCGGGCCGGAACCTGCCCCGTCGCGATCGTAAAGAGGCTGGTCTGCCGCGCCTCGGAAGCCAGCAGATCATAAAAGGAATTGCTGAACTGCTCCCTTTCGATGTCGTACCCGATATGGAAAAGTTTCTTTTCGCGGTTATAGAGCGCAGTGAAATTCATGCCCATGGCCAGTAGTTTCATGCGGCTTCTGAGCGTCGCGGCACGCACGCACCATCCGCGGCACTGCCGAAGTATCGCTCGAATCGCGTCGTCCCCGTGATCGTGCGGTCTGTCAGGAAGCTCTGCGGCGCGGCGCAGCGTCAGCGCGTCGGTATTTACTCCGTATGTCCGCGCCAGCCCCATGAGCGCCTGCAGCTCCCGGCCCTGCTCAATGAGCGCTCTGCCCATCGCGTCGGTGTCCGCAACCTCGCCGGGCAAGAATTCACCGATGACCGCTCCGGGATCGCCTTCGGAATCAGCCAGCGCCGCGTCAAGAGACTCCATTGTCTGCCTGTGCCACGACTGATCGCGGCACAGGCACGCCGCCGCGGAGTCCAGATATCCCGAAAGCGTCTCCCTGTACAGCCGGGGCCGGTCAAGCAGCTCGTCGAGCATCTGCCCCGCAAGTATCAGGTAGCAGGCCAGATTGCCGCTGTCAACAGCGGACACATAATATGGATGCAGCGGCTGCGCTTCCCGTATATCGTACCAGTTCAGAAGATGCCCTTCCCATTTTTCCAGACCTTCGAGCGTGTTCATCATACCTTCCAGCCGGAAAAGCGTGTCTTCAACCGACTGGTAACCAAGCGTAACCGCCATAACTTCGGCCATCACCGCAAGGCCGATATTGGTAGGAGATGTGCGCATCGCCAGACCATTGGGCGGATGCTCCTGATTGTTGTCCGGGGGCAGGAAGCACGTGCTTTTCCGGGTAAACGTGCGGAAATAGCGCCATGTGGCAACCAGTATGCGCCGGAGCGCGAACTCGTCCTCAGAGGAAAGGCGCGGGCGCTCTTCCTCCCGCTCGCGCCCAGACTGCCAGGCCACGACCGGGGCCGCGAACCACACAGCGAAAAACGCAAGACCCCACAGCGGAGCCCCCGACAGAGCATAGAGCGCGGCCGTTACCGCGGTCAGCATGAGGCCGCCCGCCATGCTCCGGTAAACCTGGTAAAGCGTAGCCTGTCGCCCTGAACGCGCCTGCCGCGCGGTCGTCCATTCAAGCATGTTCCGGCGCGTGAGCAGAACCCGAAAAAGCGTTCGGACCACAGCGTCCAACTGTATCCAGGCGTGCCAGGGAAGGAGCGCCAGATCCAGCAGCGCCTTGAGCATAAAGGGGCGGTAGACACCGCGCACGCGAATGAGGCTGTAGCGGGAAAGCCCGCGCACGACCGACACAAGCTGTGGCAGCAGCACGGGAAGCAGCGCGGCAGCCAGCCCCAGCGCTCCGGCGCCAAAGAAAAAGGCGGCGGCCAGCAGCCAGGGTACGCAGGCCGGATACAGGCTCCGCAGCAAATTGTCCGCGATCTGCCAGCGCACGATACCGGGCAGTATATTGCGGCTCCGGAATCCCTTCCGGTTTCTGACGAAGGGCATGAGCCACGCCAGCAGCTGCCAGTCCCCGCGGATCCATCGGTGCAGGCGTGCGAAATACTCGCCAGGCGTAGTCGGAAAGTCGTCTATGAACACATGGTCTGTCAGAGAGCCAGCCCGCAGATACCCGCCCTCTATGAGGTCGTGACTCAGTATCACGCGGTCGGGAAACCGGTCCCGGAGCACTCTGTGGAAGACAGGCATGTCGAATATCGCCTTGCCCGTGAATATGCCGATGCCGAAAAGATCCTGATAAGGATTCGCGATCGCGAACGAATAGGTTTCGATGCCCCCATCCCCGGCAAATATCCGGGAAAAGGGAGTGCGGATCGCGCTGCCAACAGACGGCGCTATGCGCGGCTGCATGACCGCGTAGCCGCGGGTCACCAGGCCCGCCGTCACCTCGGGGCGGTTGAGGGGATGCAGCATCGCCCCCGCCAGCTCGCATACACTGTCCCACCCCACCTGCGTATCCGCGTCCAGCGTAATGACATATCGGGTTCCCCGCAGCGCATCGGGACAGCGGTATATGTCCATAAACTGGGAAGACTGACCATCCTCCAGCAGCTCGCACAGCGCCAGCAGAGCGCCGCGCTTGCGCTCCCAGCCCATGTGCTTGCCCGAGTCGGCGTCATAGACTGACCGCTTGCGCACAAAACAAAAAAAATGGTCCGTTTCGTGGCGCTGGTTGAGCTCGCCTATCCGCTCCCAGGCATAATCGATGAGGGCCTCGTCCTCGCCCGACAGCGCCTCGGTGGACGGCTTGAGATCCAGCAGCAGCGCATAGCTGGCTTCCGCGGGGCGGTTTCGCAGCATCGCGGTCTCCAGACTTGCGGCCAGTTCATTGATGCTGTCGCGGCTGACAGCCAACGCGGTCACGACGACCAGCGTTTTCGCCTCGGGAGGAAGAGGCCCCTCTATACGGATGCGCGGTATGCGCTCGGGCCGCACGAAAGTAGACGCCACCCGGCTCACTATGTACGACGCGATACCGTAGACCGCGGGAAGCAGCGTCAGGGCAAGAAGCGCGTTCTGGAGCCAGGGACGGTCTCCGACCGCGAAGGGCGCAAAGGTTCCCGCCGCCGTCAGCGCCAGCAGTCCCAGCCCGTACACGGCGCGGCGGAACCGTTTCTCCGGGAAACGGCCATGCGCGCCCATCGAGCACATCCACTCGTACCCGACCTGCCGGTCGAAGAGACAGAATCCCACATGGCTGCGCGAGCCGCCGTTTCTTTCGGAGAACGCGATGCAGCTTTGCGCAAGGTACAGCTCGGACTTCCGGAAACGGACCGCCAGCTCGGCGATCCTCTGTCTGTAGCGTACGCGGCTCTCATCGTCCATACGGGAATATACGCCCCCGGGATCCATGAGGAGGGTCCGCTCCACGAGGCTGGCCTGCTCAAATACGTCGCTCCACTTGATCTCTTTAATGAGCTTCAATGACTCAAAAGCGTTCCGGGTCAGTATCAGTTCCTCGGCGCGCTGTCTGTGCGCGGCCGTGATGATTCTCTCCTGCATGTAGCCCCAGCGAACCAGCAGATCGTCAAGGCAGGCCATCGCGTCAGCGGCCCGTCCGCCCATCTCGAGCAGACACAGGTTGACGTACTCGACGCACTCAGCTTCTATCTCGTCGCGTTCATTTCTGAGCAGCGGCTCGATCCGCTGACGCCAGCGGTTCAGTCCGCTGGCTTCCGTCAGCAGTTCATTGGCCGCGTCGATGCGCTGAAACTTGGACCCGCGCACCATGAGCCGCTGTGCGATGCGCTGCAGCCTCCCGATGATCTCCAGCTCCAGATAGTCATGGAGGAGCCATATCTCATTCATGTAGAGCGGGGTACGGCTCTGGAACTCCTCCAGGAACCTGACGACCGACACCTGACGGACGCGGCACATCTGCTTGTCTAGCATATCATGGGCGATATAGCGGATCCTGGGCACGCATACCCGGCCCGTGCGAATGAATGGAAGCCCCTTCACGCTCCTGCGCAGGCGCGACTCGAGCGACGTGTGGATCATGTCTATGAGATGGAAGTTCTCCATCAGCCATCGCTGCGGCGTTTCTTCCTCGTCCGCCTGCGCGCCGCGGAAAAAGCGAACCGAGCGGCTAATGGAATCATACCACTGCGCAAGATCGTATCCTGACTGGCGGTCAAAGCTACAGAAAAGAGGATTGGCGCATCGCCGCACGAAATCGGGCGGCATCGTCAGTACGCCCTGACTGAGCCTTCTGTGTCCCCGCCGGTTCCGCGACAGATACACAAATACGAGCACCAGTATAAGGGCGGCGGCGCTGGCTGCGATCCCATATTCGATGAGCCCCATTGAATCCCTCCGCGCAGTTGATCATACCCATTATTTCCATGGGCGGCGTCATCGTATTCATTTTTAGCGATCGTGCGTATTTTTTAATACGATTTCCAAAATAATAACAACATGCTTGGCGGCAGGAGCCGTGCCGCATATTGTTTGCGGCGTCGTCGGGGCAAGTCACCATTACGATTCTAGAACAATCGGATAAAAATAAAAACGCGATCCGAAGACCGCGTTTACGTCAGACAGGCCTGTAAGCCGAGTTCTGTCGCGAATGACCATCTGTCTAGGCCGGTAGTTGCCAACCGGCTCAAGCGATTAGCGGAGAATGTGACGGGCCGCCACGTTTGTCTCCTCAATCTTGCACCAGGTGGGGTTTACAGCGCCGATCTGTCGCCAGGCGGCGGGTGAGCTCTTGCCTCACCTTTTCACCCTTACCCGGCACTAAACTTTATCAATGGCTTTCATAAAGCAGAACGAACCGTTAATAAAGTTTAATGCCGGGCGGTATCTTTCTGTTGCACTTTCCTTGGAGTCGCCTCCACTGGGTGTTACCCAGCACCCTGCCCTGCGGAGCTCGGACTTTCCTCCCGGCACTAAACTGAATCATATATCAAAAGTATTGAATGTTGCTTGTGTGATTCAATTTAGTGCCGGGCGATCATTCAGCCAGCTGACGCTATGACATGATAGCAGAAAACCGACGCCGCGTCAAGAATCGCCGGGTACGAAGAGCATGCGCCCGCAGTTCTCGCATTCGAACATTTTTTTACCTTCACGGATCCTGAACATGACGCCCGAAGGAAGCTCCATATTGCAGCCCGTGCAGCGGTTACCCTCGATCGCCACGAGCGGTACCGCATGATTTTGCTTGATGTTCCGGTATCGCTTGAGAAGCGTGCGGTCGATCTTTCCCTCGAGTTCCTTTAGCTCGTTGCGGAAGGGCACGCTCTGCGCGTTCGTCTCGCTGACCCGGACGTCATACACCTTTTTAAGCTCAGAGTATTCTTTTTTCGCCTTGGGTACGTTGACCACGATCTGCCGGAACTTCTCGCTCATCGCCTTCAGGCTGATCATCATCCGCTGAAGGTCCTTTTCAAACTTTGCCATCGCGGCCGCGCTCTCCTGAACCTCGCGGCGGAGGTTCTCCACCTCGGCGATCGGCGTATCCATACCGGCCCCGCGGATGTCGCCCTCCAGCCCGCTCATACGCTCGGTAAGCTGCTTGTGTTTCGAGAATATCGTTTCATACAGCATGCGCATCTCGAGAGCCTGCGCATCCATCTTCCGCAGAGCGTCCTGCGATGTAAGGAGATATTGCCGGGCTCTCACAAGCCTCCTGCGCACGTCCGAATTCTTGACCGCGTTCTCCAGATCGTCTATACGCGCGTCTATGCTCTGATACTGCCTGAGCAGATTAATCTGGTCCA
>JAAYXU010000181.1 GCA_012515725.1 Clostridiales bacterium
CTGCCCGATCGGGAATTTCATTTGAAAAGGCGCGGGCAGCCATGCGCCTACTATCGGATATTCCCATTGGTGCGCGAAGCGCTGCCGAACTGCTGGAGGAAGGATTTCCGCCCCAGGCGCTGGAAAGTGAGACCGCCGCGGCGCGCGGGGAGCTTCCCAAAGACGCAACGCTCATGCCCATTATACAGCTCGAAGACGATCGTCTGGACGAGAGTGTCGCGGCTGTCCGCCATAGCGGCGCGGCGGGCTGCGGCTTCTTTCGCTGGCGAAGGGAGCACATCGCTCTCCTTCCCGATCTTGGGTAAGTATACGCTCTCATATGAAAATAGTTTCACCTATTGTTGTCTGCTTTGCAATTTCGTTGCTCCGCCCCACGTTGTCTGCTATAATAACGCTACGGCTATAATTACTGGTATGCGAAGGAGTGACCATAATGGAAAGCAGGATCGACGCGACCCACGCGCCCAGTCTGCTGCCCGAAGGCAAGCGATGGAATCTGGTCTGGAACGACGAGTTCGACGGCGATATACTGGACCGCACAAAATGGGATTTCCGGCTTTACCTCATGCAGCGGCGGCACAGCACGTTTACCGACGAAGGCGCGACGCTGGACGGCGACAGCCATCTGCTGCTCAACCTCATCGAGCGGGACGGGCACTACTACTCCCCCCACCTGCAGACCGGCAGCAACTATCTCGACCGCCCGGGCGCGTCCTATGGCAAATTCACCTGGCCCGTGGGCAAGATCGAAAAACCCGGGTTCATGCACAAGTACGGATACTACGAGATACGCTGCAAGCTCCAGACGCAGCCCGGCTGGTGGTCGGCGTTCTGGCTGCAGTCGCCCCTCATAGGCTCGACGCTGAATCCCGCGGTATCGGGCGTCGAGATCGACATCATGGAGAACTTCACGCGGGACGGCGTCATATCCCACAACATTCACTGGAACGGATACGGCGACGATCACGGGTATCTGGGCTCCGGCGACCGGAAGGTTTCCGATACGGCCGACGGCTGGCATTATTTCGGGTGTCACTGGAGTCGGGAGGGCTATGTTTTCTATGTGGACGGCCAGGAAAGCTGGCGGGTAGACGGCCCGGTCTCGGATACCGAGCAGTTTCTGCTCATCTCCACCGAGTGTATGGGCTACCGCCGCAGCGAGCAGCCCGACGAGAAGCTGAAGAAAGCGGTGCTTCCCGACGCGTTCGTCGTGGATTTCGTGCGGGTTTACGACGAAGTGAAGTAACCGAACAGAACCATTCTTGCACAGCTAAGCGGAAGCTTCCTTTTCCCCGTACTGGGCCAGCACCCGCATCAGCAGATCGTGCCGCCGTCCGGTGCCGGGCCTGCGCAGCCGCGCGATGGCGCGGCGGCAGGACGGCAGCGCATACGCGATCTCACCCCGCGCGATACCGTACGGCATCTCGGTAAGAGCCAGCAGCGTGTAGTAGAAGGGCCAGCCGTTCCAGCGGCCCTTTCCGTTGCGGTCGGCCCGCAGGCAGGCGACGCCCTCGCGCAGTATGCGCTCCCGTCCCGCAAACGGCGCCGCCGAAAGGTTTCTCCACAGCGCAACGCGGCTGGCGGGGAGCGCGGCGTCGCCCTGGAGCCCCTCTGAGAGCAGCGCGGAAAGCGCGGCGTCGGTTTCCCGTATGAGCGGCCGGGATCCCGCGGGCCGTATTTTTTTTAGGCACGCCGCGATCTCGTGGCTGAGCTGTACAGCGCAGCCCGCCTCCGCCTTTTCTCCGGTAAAAAAACGCATAAACGGCCGCTCCCCGCCCGCGAATGCAAAAAGACCCCGGTACGCGCCGGGCGCCCGGTGCAGTTCATCGAGGAAGAGCAGCAGCAGCCGCTTTTCGCCGGGCGGAACCGGACTGCCATAGAAAAGAAACAGGTTCATCCGGTCGGCCGTCTTTACGGCGCTGCCGGGACACGGCAGAGCGGACGGTTCGCTGAGCAATGGGATCTCTCCTCCCGCCCCCGGTGCTGCGGGGAGTCATTTCGTCTATCTATTATTCCGGGCTATGGGAATAATAAACTGCGGTATGACTCGCGGGAGATACATGGTAAAAGAATGAGAGCATACGAAAAAGGCCGCCTTCCCTTCGCTGGCGGCCTTCCATTATATATTCTATTGCCGACCGTACCGCAGCGCGCTCTCAATCATCTGCATATAGTTGGCCTCGGTCACAGGCGAGAGCTCCTCATTGATGGGAGATGCCGTGGGCATGAGCACAAAACCGCTGCCCTGCGCAGCGTCGTCGATCGCGGCGCGCACCAGAGCGTCGATCCGCTCACGGCTCGCAAACTCCAGCTCGCGCAGCTCGATGTTTCCAAACAGACAGAATTTGTCCCCGTACCGCTTCTTGAGCTCAGCGAGGGGCATGTCCCCGTCGGGCGGCGGCTCCAGCGGATCCAGCGCCATCGCGTCGGTCTGGGCAAACTCATCGATAACACCCGCGATCCTGCCGTGGCAGTGTATGCGCGGGATACCGCCAGCCAGCCGGATGTCGCGGCACATCGGTATGAGATACCGGGTCACGAACCGGTGGAAATACCGGGCTGGAAGATACGGCGCGGTAGCGTACTCCGGCCCGCAGATGCGGAACACCACGTCCTTGACATCATTGCGCAGTATCCGCCCGAGCAGTGCCATCTGCCGCTCGTGTATCGCGTCCATGAGATAGAGTATCCGCTCAGTTTCTGTCAACGCGTACACGAGGAATGTTCCCATCTCAAAAAGCTCGGCGGCGAGGCACAGCGGATCAGCCGGTGATATCATCATTACGCCCCGGTCGCCCAGCTCAGCCTGCCTCCTGTAGAAGTCAGTCATTTCTACCTGGGGGACTTCATAGGGAAGTGACAGGTAGCGGTCTATGTCTCCGATTTCCTTGAGCGGATGCTCCAGCGTCCAGACGGTATTGACCCCCTGATCGGAGCGGTACCGGGCCGTGAGGTCGCCACTCGGGCTGTGATAGACCACAGTCGTGAAGTTCTGGCCGTACTCCTGCCATCTGCGGGTTTCGACGGCGTCATTGCTTTTTTTGACATAGGTGGGCTCGCACATATAAACGCAGTCGGTTTCCCGCCGGATTACGTCCATAAGTCTCCGGTAGGCAGGCAGCTGGTTTTCCCACGAATCGGGATCCCATCCGACAAGCTCGTACGTGGAAACAGGCACACGGTCGACAGGTTCATGGCGCATTGCGCGCAGCAGTCTTTCGCGGGATGTCATAGCACACTCTCCTACGATCCGTACATCTCCCGGCTGATCGTGGCGAACTCATCGCACATCGCTTCGATCGCCTCCCGGGAGTGGCCGACTGCGGCTGGATCTCCATAGTAATCGGCGATGAATCCGCCCTCGGGCGTGGCAAGGCACTCGGCCATACGCCTGCAGTACCGCCGTATCTCGGGGATATTTCCAGTCGGCATCACGGCCTGAATATCCACCGGGCAGTAGAACGTGACGCGGCCTCGGAAGCGTCCCAGCGCGTCAAGCCCCATGTTCATTTGCTGGTCGAGCTGTGCGACGTCGAGCCCCGCGTCGATGAGCCCCGGCAGTATGTCGAGTATATAGCCGCAGCTGTGAAGGAATGTCTTGATGCCGCGCGCATGGGCGGCCTCAAAAACCCGCGCGTACCGCGGCTGCCAGATCGCATACCAGCTCTCGGGACGGATCATGAGCCGGTTCTGAAGCCCCCAGTCGTCGCACAGGAAGAGGGCGTCCACGCCGTACCGCTCGTACTCGTCCAGTATTGCTATATTCATATCGGCCAGCAGGTCGATCAGAGCGCCCAGCTTGTCGGGCGCATCGTATATATCGAGCCATGCGTTCTCTAGGCCTCGCAGGAAATGAACCCGCTCATAGAGCGAAACGCCGCTGCCATACAGGAACCGGTCGCCGGCTTTCTCACGGTCGCTGCCAATCGTCTGCCAGCGGCGCGGGTCGCGCACGTCAGGGATATTGAATTCCGGGAACTGATCCCAGCTTGTGAGTGGGTGCACCTTGACCTCCCCCAGGTTCCCGACGCCGATATTCTGCCATATGCAGCCCCATTCGTCCACGCCGTTGGAGGCGCGCCCGTCGGGCGAGGGCCGCGGGCCTGTCCCCGCGATGTCGCTCTCCCAGGGCGCGGGAAAAGACCGGGGCATCCGGTCAGGCTTTCGCATTTCAATCGCGGCAATGACCCGCTCCCTGCTTGTCATGCTCCCTGCTCCCTCCCGTCCAGTATCGCGGCGATCCGCTCGCGGTCAGGGCCGGTAAGGGCCAGCAGACGAAATGTGACCGGCCATATCACGAGCCAGTCGCTCAGATAGTGACGGCGTCCTCCGTTATCCGCGATGCACCAGCGGCACTGCAGGTACGCTTCGTTCTCCGAGCCCCTTGGACGGGTCATACCGTGAAGTGTCAGCGTCCCGTCGGATATGAGCTGCTGCGCTGCCGACCAGCACAGCCGCGCATAGCGCAGCCAGCGGTCGTCCCCGGTATACCGGCTGAGCAGTATCCACTCCCTGATAAAGTACAGCGTCGCGTAGTGCAGATGGTGGTGCTGCGTCGATACGGCTCCCGCGCCCGTGGTGCGGTAGCGCATTATATCAAAGTCGCTTCCCTCCTCGGCCACGACGTCGAAAAGGAATATCCAGCTTGCGGCAAACTGCGCGGTCCGCACCGCGATGTCCAGGAAGCGGCGCTCCCCGGTGATTTCGTAGAGGCGGTTAGCGGCCTCCAGCAGCGCGTACGAAGTCTCGCAGTCGACGCAGTTCGTGTCCAGCGCTCCGGCGTTGCAGGCCATGTTGTCAAGATCTCGCCGTACATACATGGCGAGCGCGTCCGTTGCCACGCGCAGATATTTCGGGTCGCCGGTCAGCCGGTACGCCTTGGTCATGGGCATCAGCATGAACGCGCCCACGGTCCCCGAGTCGTCGATGCAGGTTCCCTCGCGCAGCCTCCACGTCTTGCCGAATGTGCCCATCCGTTCGAACGCGTCCACGAAGAAATCGCAGCATTTAAGTCCCATGTCGCGCCAGGCCGGTTTGTCAATGCCCAGCGATTGTGCGGTCTCCCAGGCGGTCATCGCCTGTAGCGCGCCCCAGCCCAGGTTGCACGTGTCCACGACCGCGTCGTGCCTTCCTTCGAGTATGCAGTCGTATATCACATAAAACAGTCCGTTAGGAACCCGCGCGTTCTGCTCCCAGAGGTCCAGTATCCGTATCGCATCGTCCAGCGATTTCCGATTTCCGTTAGTAATATGGTCCTGCATCAGTATGAGCGCGTTTGAATAGTTCTGTCCGGCCCAGCCGATCTCGTACTGGCGGCCGATGCGCTGCATCCATTTCATACCGGGCGCGCCCTTCCTGTGTTCGCCGCCGGGAAGGAGCCCTATGGAGAACCCCGTGAAGAGGCCATTGTCAACCCACAACTGGTCGTGCAGGTATCCAATACCCATATCCCACAGCTCGTCGGTACTGAAGCGATTGGCAAACGGCACGGTGAGGTTGTCGAAAAAGAAAGAGAACGCGTCAAACCAGCCGAACCGGAACGGCGCTCCGGCCCGCAGGTAGATATAGCACGAGACTTCGAAGGATTCGCCGGGCTCCATCGCGATCGTATCGGCGAAGCCCTCGCGGTATGTGTCGGTGTCCCAGTAGCACAGAGGTTCCTCTACCTCGGGGTATAGTATCCGGTGTATCATACGGCTGCCCGCCGCGCGAAGCCCGCACGAGCAGACCAGGCTGCGCCGGTCGTCCGGGCTTGCGAAAAGCCCTGCGCACAGGCCCGGCCGCTCGGTGAATGTTGCCGCGGGCAGGCTGGTGCGCTCGTAGGAATATATCCAGTCGGCGCCCTCGTGCGAAAGCCCCTTGGGCTCCTTCCCTTTCCCCATTGCGTTTCCGTCATAGCTGACTGCGGGAATAAGGTAGAAAGAAGGCTCAAAAGCCGTCTCCAGGTGGACGCAGAGCTGCCCGGTAAAGGGCTGCGCGCTCCGCCTTGTCCAGCTGCGGGTAAGCCTTGCGACGGTTTCGCAGACCGGCTCGATGCGGTCCAGCACATCGAAACCGCCGCCCTCGTACGCGATATGCCAGCCATCCGCGCAGCACTGCGCCGCTCCAGCCCGGGCCATGACGTCCCGGCCCGCGACGCGGGCGACGGTCGCCTGCCCCGCGTCGCTTGTGAGCTGGAATCCCGCTTCGCCCGTCCCTGCCAGTATGCGGCCTGCGTCAACCAAAATGCCCATATTCGCTCCTTTGCTATCCTTTTACCGCGCCCAGCGTGATGCCCGTTATGAAATACCGCTGAAGGAACGGGTAGATCAGTATGATGGGGATAGTGACGATCATTGCGGTCGCGGCCCGGGCCGTGGCCGGCGTCAGGCTCCTATATTTCTGGGAGGCTAGCTGCTCGCTCTGGAGATCCTGCAGCAGTTCCACCTGCAGCAGCAGCTTGCGCAGTATCACCTGCAGGGTGTCGAATTTCCCGCTGGGATTATAGAGAAGCGAGTCAAACCATGAGTTCCAGTGGCCCACGCCGCTGAATATCGCAATCGACGCGAAGACCGGCAGCGATATGGGAACGATGATGCGAAAGAAGATCAAAAGCTCCGACGCGCCGTCCAGCCGCGCCGATTCGCTCAGCGACTCGGGCAGGTTCTGCATATAGGAGGCGATGATGAGCATGTAATAAGGCGCGACCAGCGAAGGCAGCCAGTATATCGTGAATGTCTCCAAAAGATGAAGGCGCACGATCAGCAGATAAAAGGGAATGAGACCGCCGCCAAAGTACATCGTTATGAGAAACACCATGCGCAAAAAACGTCGGCCAGAAAACGACTGTACGGTCACCACGTAGCTTAGTAGGCCCGTACATAGCAGGCACGTGCTGGTTCCGACCAGTACGCGGAGCACCGACATCACCGCGGTTCGGGCAAGGTTCGTATTCTGGAGCATGTACTGATAGTTCGCGAGCGTAAATTTGCGCGGTAAAAAATAGATGCCGCCGCGGGATGCGTCCGCTCCCTCGTTGAGGGAGAGAGCCATCTGGTTGATGAAGGGATATACCATGATGAACGAAAATATCAGTATAAAAATAACATTGAACGAATCGAAGATCCGATCACCCACGCTTTTGTGTATCTTGGTCATGGTCTTTCCCCCTTCACAGGATCCCGATATCCAGCACTCTGCGGGATACCCGGTTTGTTACGAGCACCAGTATGAGCCCGATAAAGGACTTCATGAGACCCACCGCGGCGCCGTACGAGTACCGGCCCAGCTGAATTCCGTACTTGTAGGCGTAAGTGTCGATGACCTCGTAGTAGAGGCGGGTCTGCGGATTGCCCAGCAGAAGCTGCTGCTCGAACCCTGCATTGAGTATGCCGCCTATGCCCAGTATCCACAGAAGCACGATCGTCGTGGATATGCCCGGCAGCGTGATATGACGGATGAGTCCATAGCGGTTCAGCCCGTCCACCTCACCGGCCTGGTATAGCTCCTGCTCGATACCGGTGATGGCCGACAGGTATATTATCGAGGACCAGCCCACACCCTTCCATATGTTGGCGAACGTGATGATCCACCAAAAATAGCGGCCGGTCGATAAAAAGAGCACCGGGTTCTCTATGAATCCCAACCGGATGAGCACTTCGTTGACCAGCCCCTCCGAGCCTAGTATCGAGAATATCAGGCTGGCCACGACGACCCAGGATATGAAGTACGGAAGATACGATATCGTCTGCGCGA
>JAAYXU010000182.1 GCA_012515725.1 Clostridiales bacterium
CCCAAGGCTTATAAAGCCGACGAGCGATCGCGGGCGGCGAGTGCAGGTGGACGGTAGTTATATTTCAAGCACATCACAGAAATATTCATACACTTTATTTTATTTAACCATGCCTTAAAATATTTGCTTTCCCTTAGACTCCCTTATACAAATGCTTTCGTAACTGCCATTTTGCAGAGAATAAATGCCGCCGCCCTATGGGTGCAGCCCAAACGTTTGCAGAATATGCCGTACGCGGTATAATGAAAGCGGCCGCACGTACTTGCGGCCGCAGGAGGTACGCGTTTGGAGCCAAACGATGCCACTATTCGCATGGGAGGCGGTACGATGCCTGAATATATACTGACGTTTGACCTGGGCACCACTGGAAACAAGGCGGCGCTCATCGACCGGGAAGGAAACGTATTTAGAACGGTGACCTCGGGCTACGGCGTGGACTACCCAAAGCCCGGCTGGGCCAGCCAGCGCGCCGAGGCCTTTATAGAAAGCTGCGCTGCGGCCTGCCGCGTACTGCTTGAGGGAGTAGACCCGGCGGATATCGCCTGCATCGGCCTGTCGGGTACGATGAACGGCTGTCTGCCCGTGGATGAATCGGGCAACCCGCTGTACCCGCATATAATTCACGCGGATACGCGCTCCGCCGGGCAGGCCCGCATGATGGAGCAAACCGGCGTGGACTGGTATAGCCTCACCGGAAACAGGGCCTCGCCGCGCGGATCGGCGGCTAAGGCGCTCTGGCTACGGGATGAGCGGCCCCAGGTGTATCGCCGGACGCGCTGGTTTCTGCAGACCAAGGATTTTGTACGCGGGTGGCTGACAGGAGACTGGGGTGCGACCGACCTCTCGGACGGCGCGCTTACGGGCATGATGGACATTAACGGGAGGCGCTGGGCCGGGGACGCGCTGCGCGAGTGCGGCATCGACATCGATAAGCTGCCCCGTATCCGCAGGTCCGACACGGTCGCGGGCGCGCTGACGGGGGAGGCCGCGCGGGCGCTGGGACTCAGGGCGGGCGTCCCCGTTTCGGTGGGCGGCGGCGACGGCGCGTGCGCCGCGGCCGGCGCGGGTCTTTGCCAGGACGGGCAGGCGTACTGCTGCCTCGGCTCCACCGCGTGGATATCTGTCATGACCGGGCGGGTGCTCGACGCTGACGCGCGGCGCTTCGTGCACTATTTCGATCTGAGCGGTGCGCACGTCATTCCCACCGGGACAGTGCAATCGGCCGCGTCGGCTTTCGACTGGGCGCTCTCGGCGCTCGGTATGAGCGGTATCTCCGAAGCCGCGCGGCTTGCCGCCGACGCGCCTCCCGGAGCCGGGGGCGTGCTGTTCGCGCCGTATCTGCAAGGGGAGCGCACTCCCTGGTGGGACGACGAGGTGCGAGGTGCGTTCGTGGGACTGTCGTCCGGGCATACCCGGAGTCATATGATGCGCGCCGTGTACGAGGGCGTTGCCTGTGCGCTGCGCTCGGTGCTGGGGGTGTTCGCGCAAAGCGGCGCGCGTCCCGATGCGCTCACGGTGCTTGGCGGCGGCGCGCAGTCGGAGCTCTGGCTGCGCGTCCTGGCCGATATAGCAGGGATACGCCTGCTACCCCACCGCGATCCGGGCGTCGCCACCTCGCTGGGCGCTGCGCTCGCGGCCGGGGTGGCTGTCGGTTTCTGGAGCGGATGGCGCGAGGCGGCGCGGATACCGGCGCTGTCGGCCCCGGTCGATCCCGACCCGGTCCGCTCGGCGGCATACCGCGGCGTGTGGGAGGCGTACGACAAGCTGTACGAGGCTCTGCGTATCGTGACCCCGGCCCTGTCCGCGCTGCGCCGTCAGAGCGGAAGTCATGACGATTCGGCGGTTTAGGGGTATGAAATGCCACCTTATAAGTGGTTTTGGATTATATTTTATTGCACTCATATACCGCTTGTGATACAATGTCGCGTGGACGTTTACACAGACGGATGGCGGGCGTGCAAAGGAGTATGGGCGATGCGGCGGCAGTATGATATGCGCTATGTCGGACATCCGGCACAGATGGGCGGCGTGATGCGCTTTGTGTATGTCGGCGGACGCGCGGACGGGATTCGGGCGGCCAGGGTAAATACCGGCGGAGGACTCGAGTACACGGTGCTGGAAAGCCGCGCGATGGATCTGTATGATCTCTCCTTCGGCGGCGTCAATTGCGCGTTCCTCTCAAAACCCGGCCTCGTCCATCCAGCGTACTTTTCCGCGATGGAGGGGGAGTTCATGCGCTCCTTCCCGGCCGGTATGCTCTACACGTGCGGTCTTCTCAATATCGGGCAGCCCCGTCGGGGTGCGTTCGAGACGATGCCCCAGCACGGTCGTATAGCGGCCACGCCCGCCGAGGAATTCTCAGCCGGTATCGACCGGGAGTCGGGCCGGATCGTGTTGGAGGGGGTCATGCGGCAGGCCGCGCTTTTTCATGACCGGCTCACGCTGCGGCGTCGCATCGAATCGGAGATGGGCGGCGCGTCGCTTCGCATCGAGGACACGGTGACCAACGAGGGATTCGAGCCGGCCGACATACGTCTTTTGTACCACTTCAACTTCGGCTGGCCGCTCCTTGCCGAGGACGCCCGCCTTGTGATCGATTCGCAGAGCGTCGATCCCTCCACGCCCGACGCCCAGCGGGGGCTGGGCCGGTGGGATCGCTTCGAGGAGCCTTCGTCGCCCCGGCCCGAGGAGGTATTCTTCCATACGCCCCGGCCCGATGAGCGCGGTCTGGCGCGCGCCGAGCTAGTCCACGAATCGCTGGGTATGGGCATGCGGCTGTCCTGGAAGACCGATACGCTTCCCTATATGGTCGAGTGGAAATCGATGCAGTCGGGGGATTACGCTCTGGGACTGGAGCCTGCCACGCTGCGGTTCGACCGGGCCGACGAGCCCAGACCCCCGCTTGCGCCGGGCGCGCAGCGCGTATTTAGCATGACTCTTGAAGCATTCCGATGCCAGTCAGGCAGGGCCTGACCCGTTTTGGCGGTTCATGGTTTTTTGCGGCCCGCGCATTGCGATGGGCGGCTTTTTGTAGTACACTGTAATCAGGCGATGGAGGCAATGGATTGAACCGGAAGCATGCGCTGCAACGCGAGCGCGAAGGGTTGGAAACCGAAAGAGCGCAGCTGCAGAAAAAGATTCATGACACCGAGCAGAAAATGAACGAGATGTACTCCGGCATCCTGCGCCAGCGCGGGAAACCCTATGGCAAGAGTGACCGAGATCCGGACATACTCAGGATTTCCGCTCAGAATGATCGGCTGATTGCCCGCTATTACGAGCTGACGCAGCGGATTGGCCAGCTCGATAAGGAAATCGACGCGGCCGGAAAATAACCGATATACGCCGGATCGGAATTCGGAAAAGCCGGAGCGATATGGAACGATTTATGCTTCACAACCGGAACCCACAGTTTTTGCAACATGTGATGGACAGCCTGGCCGATATGACGCGGGTGGTGAACAGCCGTGGCGAGACGGTCTGGATGAACGACCGGATGCGGCGGATACTGGACGGGGCAAGCCCGGGCGATCCGGAGGGCGGTTTTGAGGAAAGCCCGTGCGCCCGTGCGATGGTGAAGGGACGCGCCCACTCGGTGACCCGGAGATACCGCGGCCGTACATACAAGGTCACGGCGTCCCCGCTGTGCGACTGGGAAGGCGGCGCGGCTTTCGCTATCGAGGTGTGGCGGGACGTGACAGGCGAGATGCGTATGCGCGACCGTATCATCAGCCAGAACCGGAAACTCACGCAGGATCTTCTCTTCGCCCGAAGACTGCAGCAGGCGCTGCTGCCCGACCGCATGCCTAAGGCGAACCAGTATTTTTTTGATGCGCTCTACCATCCATGCGAGGCGGTGGGCGGCGACTTTTATGATCTTTTTTCGGTCGGGGACGATACGCTCGTATTCTATATCGCAGACGTCGCCGGTCATGGCGTTACCGCCGCGATGCTGACGGTATTCTTCAGCCAGACGGTGCGCTCGGTCTTACACGTGACGAGGGACGCGGCCACCGACGAAGTGCTGCGCGAGGTGTCGGATCGCTTCTCTCAGATGGGGCTTGAGGAGCATCTCTATATCACGGCCTGGCTTGGCTGCCTGGACATTGTGACCGGACGTCTGCGCTACAGCAACGCCGGGCACGTCGCGGCGCCGCTCCTGTGGGACGGAAATGATGTGCGGCCGCTGGAGCTACCCGGCTTGCCGGTATGCCGCTGGACCGAGGACGCGCGCTGCCGCGTGGGAGAAGCCGTGCTTCCTCCGGGCGGCCGTCTGCTTCTTCACACCGACGGGCTGTCGGACGCGTGGCGCAGTTCGGGAGCGGCCGAGGAGCTCGCCGGATATGAGAGCGCGCGGGAGCTGGCGCGCTCATGCCTGATGACGCAGCCCGAGGAAATCGTGCTGCCCTCGCTTTGGGATCAGGTGTCCCGGGGAATGGATGAACAGGATATGACCGACGATGTCGCGATGCTGCTTATCGCGCGGGAGCCCGCGGCCGACAGCGCGTTCGCGCGCCCGAATCCGGACGGATAGGAGGAACCCATGCAAAACTTCCTGCGATCGATCATGGATTTCTTCAACCAGTTGGGCGAGTTCGGCTGGATCGACGTGCTGGATATAATCATCGTAACGGTCGTCATATACCAGCTTCTCAAGCTGACGCGCGAGACCAGAGCCCAGCAGGTCATAAAAGGGTTTGGCGTCCTCATACTGGCGGCCCAGATCTGCGACTGGGCCAATCTGTCGGCGATTTCCTGGCTGCTTGACTATATCGTAAACGCCGGGGCGATCGTGCTGGTCATACTCTTTCAACCCGAGCTGCGGCAGGCGCTCGAGCGCATCGGCCGGGGAAAGCTATTCGAAAAAGCGAGCTTCATACCCACCGAAAGCAACAACGTCTGGGCCGTCGACGAAATAATCCGCGCGATGCAGAACCTCGTCATGAATAAAATCGGCGCGATTGTCGTCATACAGCAGAAAAGCCCGCTGGGAGACATACTAAGCAGCGGCACCCGGATCGAGGCCCGGGTCTCCTCCGAGCTACTGGAGAATCTTTTTGTTCCAAATACGCCGCTCCACGACGGCGCGGTCATCATACAGGGCGGCACGCTTTTAGCGGCCGGATGCTTTCTGCCTATGAGCGCGAACCCCGACATATCGCAGAATCTGGGCAGCCGTCACCGGGCGGCGCTGGGAATTTCGGAGATCTCCGACGCGCTTGTTATCGTCGCCTCCGAGGAAACCGGCATCATATCGGTAGCCCAGGAGGGCAAGCTCATCCGCTATCTGGACGGAAGCGGACTGCGGAGCATACTTATGGCGGTATACGCGCCCGACCAGGCGCAAAAGGGGATCAATTCGCTGCTGCACTGGAGGTCGCGCCATGAGAAACGTACTTAAGGCGCTGGGCGGATTCGGGGCCAAGATTATTGGAATGCTGCGCCGCAACTGGGGATACAAGCTGCTGGCGTTCATATTCGCTTTTGTTCTGTGGGCGTCGGTCATGTCGGGCAGCAACCCCGAGCGAGCCATCACGCTCAGCGACATACCCATCCGTATCGACAACCTGGACGCGCTGCGCGATAAGGGGATGACCCTCCTGCACGCGGTCGAGGCATACGCGAGAACCGCGCAGGTGCGCCTGGAGGTGCGGCGCAACGATCTGGACCGAGTCACTGACAGCACTGTGGCGCTGTGGATCGATCTGGGGACGATCAACGCGGCGGGAGAGCAGCGGCTCGAGATCCGATCGATGACCTCTCTGGGCTCGGTCGTTACGGTCACTCCCTCATACCTGACGGTTGAGGCCGACCAGTACGCCGAGGACGTGATACCGGTGCAGGTAGCCACGGAAAATGCGCTGAGCGACGGATACTGGAGGGATACGCTGTCGCTGACGCCTTCTGTCATCGAGGTCAGAGGCCCGCGCAAGCTGATAGACCGGATCGCCCGGGCGCAGGTGACGCTGGACCTGGCGCCCATTACATCGGACTACAACGCGTCGCATCCGTTCGCGCTGCTCGATGAGGGCGGAAACGAAATTGATGCGTCCGCGATATCGATGTCCAGCGGAAGCGTGATACTGAGCATGCAGGTGCGCCCGACCCGGGAGGTGCCGCTGCTGGCCGAGCAGGCCGTGGTGGGCGTGGATCAGCTCCCTAAAGGGTATGAGGTCGCGGACGTTGAGGTCTATCCGGCCACTGTGACGGTCGCGGCACCCGCCGAGTTCATTGACACGATCGAGGGGATCGCGCTCTCGCCCATCGATGTCGCCAACGCCGTCAGCGACGTATACGGAACCGTCAGCATGACGATCCCCGAGGGCTTTATGGTTCTTGGCGAAAAAACCGCGGAGCTCATGGTGCGCGTACGGGAAATAGAGACCACGATGACATTTGATGAGATACCTATTGAGGTACGGGGTCTTAGTGACGGGGTGTCCGCCGAGCCGATCACGCAGACCGCGACTGTTAAGGTCACAGGGCCTGTAAACGCGATAGGCGATCTTGTTAAGTCGGGCGTTAAACTCTATGTCGACGCGAGCGGCCTTACTCCAGGCACGCATACGCTGCGGGTGCTGTACGATATAGACGAGCGCTACCGCGTGCGGGATGTGGATATCGGTATCGAAACGCTCGACATCCGGCTCACAGCCGGAAAATAGCGATGCTTCGTGTAACAGATGTGCATATACCGCTGGAGGCCGACGAGCAGGCGCTCCGCCAGCAGACCGCGCGCCTGCTGGCGCTGGACGCCGGGGCTATCACGAGCCTGAGCCTGGTACGCCGGGCAGTGGACGCGCGGCGCGGACAGGTGCGCTTTAGCTGCACGGTGGACGCGGCGCTGTCGGTAGACGAGGCCGCGGTTGCCCGCAGGTGCGGCGGACGGGTGAGTTTCGTTGAATCCGAGCCCGACAAGCCTATAGTTCCCAAGGGGCCGCTCCTCTCCCACCGGCCGGTCGTCGTGGGCGCGGGGCCCGCCGGACTTTTCGCGGCGCTCAGGCTGGCCCGGTACGGCTATCGGCCTCTGGTGCTGGAGCGGGGCCCGGCGGTGAACGACCGGGCGCGCGCGATCGGGGAGTTCTTCGCGAGCGGCGCGCTTGATACCGAGGCTAACGTGGCGTTCGGAGAGGGCGGCGCGGGCGCGTGGTCCGACGGGAAGCTGACGACCCGCATACGCGATCCGCTGTGCCGGGAGGCGCTCGAGATCATGGTATCGGCCGGAGCGCCCCGGGACATACTGACGGACGCCCATCCGCATATCGGCACAGACCTCCTGCGCACCCTGGTGACGGCTCTTCGCGCGGCGATCGAATCAGCGGGCGGCGTTTTCCGATTTAGTACGAGGATGGAGCGCGTCGTGGTGCGTGCGGGCAGGCTCGCGGGCGTTGTGCTGCCGGGCGGTGAGGAGCTCATGGCCGACGCGGCGATACTGGCGATCGGCCACAGCGCGCGCGACACGCTGGAGGCGCTCGCGGACGCGGGCATCGCTCTCGTACCCAAGCCATTTGCGGTGGGCCTTCGCGCCGAGCATCCGCAGGCGCTCGTGGACCGCGCCCGGTACGGGCGGTACGCGGGTCACCGGCTGCTGGGAGCCGCCGATTACAGCGTCAGGACCCGTGTGGACGGGCGGTCTGCGTATTCGTTCTGCATGTGTCCGGGCGGCGTCGTCGTCAACGCGTCATCCGAGGAGGGCAGGCTGTGCGTAAACGGGATGAGCAACCGCGCCCGGGACGGGGCGAACGCCAACGCGGCGCTCATATGCGCGGTTAACCCCGAGGACTGGGGCGGAAGCGGGCCGCTTGCGGGCGTAGCGTTCCAGCGCGGACTGGAGAGCGCCGCATTCGCGGCGGGAGGCGGCGCGTACCGCGCGCCAGCCCAGCGCGTCGCGGATTTTCTTGAGGGACGCCCGAGCAGAGGATTTGGCGACGTCGCGCCCACGGTGCTGCCGGGCGCGGTCCCCTGCGATCTTGCGCCGGTGCTACCCGGGTTTGTGACCCACACGCTCCGGCGCGCGCTGCGCGCTTTTGAGGAGCAGCTGCCGGGGTTTCTGCTGCCCGACGCGGTGCTGACCGCCGTGGAAACCCGCAGCTCGTCGCCGGTGCGCATCGTGCGCGACGAGAGCGGGCAGTCGGTATCGGCCGAAGGTCTCTATCCTGCCGGAGAGGGCGCGGGGTACGCCGGAGGGATACTGTCGGCGGCCGTGGACGGTATGCGCGCCGCGGAGCGCCTGATGAGCAGCCGCCGCCCGCCCCGCGGAAACGCCGACTAGAGGAGGAACGTAATGGACGATTTTTCGTGGCTTTACGATATAGGGTTTATCCGCTGGATTTCGGGCTTCTTCTCCGAGGAGAAGCTCAGGCCGGTATTTCGCTGGTTCTCGTCGCAGCTTGCGCACAGGACGCCCGCGCAGCTCGCAGGCCGGTTTTTCGCGTGGGCGGTGGTGCTGGCGGTGCTGGCCATGCTCGTCGATCAGACGATATACTGGACGAGCAGGGAGCAGCAGAGCAAGGCGCGCCGTTTCATAGCGCGGGTGCGCCTAATATGGCGGCAGCTGTACCGGGCTGTGGAGCGCCGTGTCCGGCTGTCCGGCGCGGGCAGGGAACGCTAGCATGTCGCGCATTACCGTGTACCTGGGCCACTACGGCAGCGGCAAGACCGAGATATGCCTGAACGCTGCCCTCCGGCTGGCGCGGGAAAGCGTTCCGGTAACGCTCGTCGATCTTGACATCGTAAACCCATATTTCCGCTCGGGCGAGCAGCGTGAGCGCCTTGAGGCCGCGGGCGTCGAGCTCGTCACGCCCACGTTCGAGGGCACTACCGTCGATGTACCGGCGCTTCCTGCCCGGGTGCAGTCGGTCTTTGCCGACGCGGCCCGCCGGGCGCTCTTCGATGTGGGCGGCGATCCCACGGGCGCGGCGGCGCTGGGCCGCTACAAGCCCTGGCTTGAGCGGGACGACGTGGAGACGCTGTGCGTCGTCAACACGCGCCGTCCCTTTACCGGAACCGCGCGCGCGGTCGCCGATATGGTACGGCGGCTGGAGGAGCGGAGCCGGTTGCGCGTCGCGGGGCTTGTCTGCAACACCAATCTGGCGCGCGAGAGTACCGCC
>JAAYXU010000002.1 GCA_012515725.1 Clostridiales bacterium
AGAAACAAGCCCCACGTCAACGTGGGAACGATCGGACACGTAGACCACGGCAAGACCACGCTGACAGCGGCTATCACGATGGTGCTGGCCAAGTACGGTCACGCGATGGCCACCGAATACGACGAGATCGACAAAGCGCCCGAGGAGAAGGCGCGCGGGATCACGATCAACACGGCCCACGTGGAGTATGAGACCGACAACCGGCATTACGCGCACGTAGACTGCCCGGGACACGCCGACTATGTCAAGAACATGATCACGGGCGCGGCGCAGATGGACGGCGCGATACTGGTCGTATCGGCGGCGGACGGCCCTATGCCCCAGACGCGGGAGCACATACTGCTGGCGCATCAGGTGAACGTGCCCAATATCATCGTCTTCCTCAACAAATGCGACATGGTGGACGATGAGGAGCTGCTGGAGCTGGTAGAGATGGAAGTGCGCGAGCTTCTGGAGAAGTACCACTTCCCGGCCGACGAGATACCGTTTGTCCGCGGCTCGGCGCTCAAGGCTCTGGAAGCGGCGCACCAGGACGGGATAGACGTGGCGAACCATCCCGATACGAAGTGCATATTTGAGCTGATGGAAGCGGTGGACAGCTATATACCCACGCCTGAGCGGGAGAGCGACAAGCCGTTCCTGATGCCGGTCGAGGACGTGTTCTCGATCACGGGCCGCGGCACGGTCGCGACCGGACGCGTGGACCGCGGAACCATCAAGGTGCAGGACTCCGTGGAAATCGTAGGGCTCATGGATAAGCCGCGCACGGTAGTTGTGACGGGCGTTGAGATGTTCCGCAAGCTCCTTGACCAGGCGATCGCGGGCGACAACATCGGCGTGCTGCTGCGCGGCGTACAGCGCGACGAGATCGAGCGGGGCCAGGTGCTGGCCGCGCCGGGGACGATCAAGCCCCACACGCACTTCAAGGGCGAGGTATACGTGCTGGGCAAGGACGAGGGCGGACGGCACACGCCGTTCTTCAACGGTTACCGGCCGCAGTTCTACTTCCGCACGACCGACGTGACGGGCGACATCAAGCTCCCCGATGGCGTGGAGATGGTCATGCCGGGGGACAACGTACAGATGGAGATCAAGCTCATCACTCCCATCGCGATCGAGGAAGGCGTGCGCTTCGCGATCCGCGAGGGCGGCCGCACGGTCGGCGCGGGCGTCGTGACACAGGTGATTGAGTAATCAGCGTCTGAGTAAACGGGCGAGGCGGCTGGAAGAAACGGCCGCCCCGCTAATTTATGGGTTCGACAAAAAAATACTTGCATTAATTAAGGGTTTCGTGTATTATTAGTAACTGCCGTCATTTGGGATGAGGTGGGAGGTTGCCTGCGCAGGGCAGGGTAATTTCCACTGACAAATGTCCGTAAGATCGGGCGACGGGTCCAGGTGGGCTCGCCGGTAAAATATAGGAGCGACACACCCGGCGAAGTGTATTTGGCCCGGTCAACAAAACAGGAGGAATTTCGATGGCAAGACAGAAAATCCGCATCAAGCTGAAGTCGTATGATCACAGTCTCATAGATCAGTCGGCAAAGCGGATCGTCGAAACGGCGCAGCGTACCGGCGCGCAGGTGTCGGGGCCGATACCGCTGCCTACCGAGAAGGAGATCGTAACCATACTTCGCGCGCCCCACAAATATAAGGACAGCCGCGAGCAGTTCGAGATGCGCACACACAAGCGCCTCATCGACATCTATACCCCGACATCCAAAACAGTCGATCAGTTGATGCGCCAGGAGCTTCCCGCCGGCGTTGACATCGAGATCAAGCTGTGACAGGTCAGGAGGCGGAGTCGATGAAGAAGGCGATACTTGGTATCAAGGTGGGCATGACCCAGATTTTCGCGAAGGACGGTACGCTCATACCCGTGACCGTCGTGGAAGCGGGGCCATGCACCGTCATTCGCAAAAAGACCGTCGAGCGCGACGGTTACAGCGCGCTGTGCGTCGGATTCGGGGAGATCCGCGAAAAGCGCGTGAACAGCCCCCTCATGGGCGAGTTCGAGAAAGCCGGGGTTACCTGCCGCCGTTATCAGCGGGAGCTGCCCCTTGAGAGCGCCGATTCCTACGAGGTCGGCCAGGACATCAAAGCCGATATGTTCGCCCAGGGAGACTGGGTCGATGTGACGGGCAAGACGCGCGGCCACGGATTCGCCGGCGTCATCAAGCGCTGGAACCAGCATCGCGGGCCCAAGACCCACGGCTCCAAATTCCACCGCGCCCCCGGCTCCATGGGCGCCACCTCGAGCCCGGGCCGCGTGTTTAAGAGCAAGCGCATGCCCGGCCATTACGGCTTCGAGACGGTGACGATACAGAACCTCAAGGTCGTAAGGGTGGATGCCGAGCGCAACATGCTGCTCATAAGCGGCGCTGTGCCGGGAACGCGCGGCAGCCTGCTCATGATCCGCGACGCGGTCAAGAAGCAGTAGGCCGTCCATCGTAAAGGAGGAAACGACAATGCCCAATGTGGCTGTATACAATATGGAAGGCGCCAAGGTAGGGGAGATGACGCTGTCCGATGAGGTGTTCGGCGTGGAAATCAACGAAGCCGCGCTCCATCAGGTCGTCGTCGCGCAGCAGGCCAACGCCCGGCAGGGGACCCAGTCGGCGCTGACCCGCAGCGAGGTCAGAGGCGGCGGCCGTAAGCCCTGGCGTCAGAAGGGCACCGGCCGGGCCCGGCAGGGCTCGACCCGCGCGCCCCAATGGCGGCACGGCGGCGTGGTATTCGCGCCAAAGCCCCGCTCTTATCGACAGAGCGTCAACCGGAAGGTGCGTCGTCTGGCGATGAAAAGCGCGCTGACCGCAAAGGCGCAAAGCGGCGAGCTCATCGTACTGGATTCGCTCAGCCTCTCCGAGGCCAAGACGCGCGAGATAGCAAAGGTGCTTAAGGCGCTTTCCGCCAGCTCTCCGATCATAGTACTGGCCGAGCCCGACGAGACGATCCGCAGGGCCAGCTCGAACATACCCGGCCTGAGCACCGCTCTTGTGGGCACGCTCAACGTGGTTGACATACTGCGCAGCGGTTCCTTCATCGTAACGCGGGAAGCCGCGCAGCAGATCGAGGAGGTGTACGCCTGATGAAAACGCCATACGACGTCATACTCCGCCCGGTCATGTCCGAGCAGAGCTACGAGAACGCGGCCGACCGTAAGTACACCTTCATCGTCGCGAAGAACGCGAACAAGTTCGATATTAAGTGGGCCGCCGAGACGATTTTCGGCGTCAAGGTCACCGCTGTCAACACGCTCATACGCCGCGGAAAGAAAAAGCGGATGGGCCGACACGAGGGCTATCGCGCCACCACCAAGCGCGCCATTGTCCGGGTTACTCCCGACAGTCCGCCCATCGAGTTCTTCGACAGCGCCATCCAGTAACGAGGGAGGATCAGCACCATGCCCATTAAAAAGAAAAAGCCGACTTCTCCGGCGCGCCGGTTCATGACCGTGGTATCCTTCGAGGAGATCACGACGCGCACCCCCGAAAGGTCGCTGCTTACAGAGCTTAAGTATAATGCCGGCCGCAACGCGCACGGACGCATCACCGTCCGCCACCGCGGCGGTCAGGCGCGCCGCAAGTACCGCATCATCGACTTTAAGCGCATGAAGGATGGCGTGCCGGCTAAGGTCGCCTCGATCGAGTACGATCCCAACCGCTCGGCACATATCGCGCTCCTTCACTACGCGGACGGCGAGAAGCGTTACATACTCGCGCCGCTGGGCCTCAAGGTCGGCGACACGGTCGCCAGCGGCGAGGGCATCGACATCATGCCCGGCAATACGATGCCGCTCTCGGCGATACCGCTGGGAACCCTCGTTCACAATATCGAGATGGTACCGGGAAAGGGCGGTCAGATGGCCCGTTCAGCCGGAACGGCCGCGCAGCTCATGGCCAAGGAGGGCGCCATGGCCACACTGCGTCTCCCATCGGGCGAGATGCGCATGGTTCCCAGTTCCTGCCGCGCCACGATCGGGCAGATCGGGAACATCGACTACGCAAACCAGTCGCTGGGAAAAGCCGGCCGCAAGCGCCATATGGGTTACAGGCCCAGCGTTCGCGGCGTCGTGATGAACCCGGTGGATCACCCGCACGGCGGCGGCGAGGGCAAGTCGCCCATCGGCATGCCTTCCCCCATGACGCCATGGGGCAAGCCCACGCTTGGCTACAAGACGCGCAAGAAAAAGAACACGAGCGACAAGTACATCGTCAAGCGCAGGGACAAGAAGTAAGGGAGGCATAAAGGATGAGCAGATCCGTCAAAAAGGGACCCTTTGTGCAGGAGCGCCTGAGCGCGCGCATCGCGCAGATGAACGAAAAGAACGAGAAGAAGGTCGTCAGGACATGGTCCCGCGCGTCCACAATCTTCCCGGATTTCGTGGGTCATACGATCGCCGTTCACGACGGACGCAAGCATGTGCCCGTCTACATCACCGAGGATATGGTTGGACACAAGCTGGGTGAGTTCGCCCCCACCCGCACATTCCGCGGCCACGCCGGGGAAAAGTCCAGCTCTGTCAAGTAAGGAGGAAGCACGATGGCAACCCGAGTAAAGGAAAAGGCCGCCGCGCGGCGTCAGGCAGCCGACATACGGCCACGCGCAGTGGCGCGCTATCAGCGCATTTCCTCCATGAAAGCAAAGGCCGTTATTGATCTTATCCGCGGCAAGCGGGTAGACGACGCTCTGGCGATACTGGCCAATACGGCCAAGTCCGCCTCGCCGATCGTGGAAAAGACACTTAAGTCGGCCATAGCTAATGCTGAGAACAACCTGGAAATGGATCGGGCGAATCTCTATATCGCAGAAATATCCGCCAATCAGGGCCCGGCGCTCAAGCGCATGCGTCCCGGATCGCGCGGCATGGCGAAGCTGTACAAGCACAGAACCAGCCATATAACCGTAATCCTCGACCAGGTCAGCAGATAAAGGAGGAACACCGATGGGTCAAAAGGTTCACCCCAATGGGGCCCGCGTAGGAGTCATCCGCGACTGTGACGCCCGCTGGTTTGCCGCCAAGAAGGAATTCGCCGACTTCCTCATTGAGGATAAGAAGGTACGCGATTATCTCAAGGAGAAGCTCTTCATAGCGGGCATTTCCCGACTGGAGATAGAGCGGGCCGGCGGAAAACTGACGGTGGGGATCCATACCGCAAAGCCCGGCATCATCATCGGTAAGGGCGGCGCGGGCGTGACGGCGCTTAAGAATGAAGTGGAAAAACTGACCGGCCGCACGGTCAACCTCAATATATACGAGGTGCGCAATCCCGATATCGACGCGCAGCTCATCGCCGAGAACATCGCCTCGCAGCTTGAGCGGAGGATCTCATTCCGCCGCGCCATGAAGCAGGTCATCGGCAGAGCGATGAAGAACGGCGCAAAGGGGATAAAGACGCAGGTTTCGGGCCGCCTGGGCGGAGCCGAGATCGCGCGCAGCGAGGGCTACCACGAGGGGTCGATTCCTCTGCAGACCCTCAGGGCCAATATCGAGTACGGCTTTGCGGAGGCCAAGACCACATACGGCCGCATCGGCTGCAAGGTCTGGGTGTACCGCGGCGAGATCCTTCCCGGCAGCGGACTGCTGCGTCCAAGCGAGCAGGCCGCCAATGAGCCGCCGCGCAGGCCCCAGCGCCGCCGCAGAGAAGGAGGCAGATAGTAATGTTGATGCCAAAGCGCGTCAAGCGTAGAAAGCAGATGCGCGGCCGCATGACCGGACGCGCGACCCGCGGGAATACCGTGACCTACGGAGAGTACGGACTTGTGGCCCTGGAACCGGGCTGGATAACAAGCAACCAGATCGAAGCCGCCCGTATCGCTATGACCCGCCACATTCACCGCGGCGGCCAGGTATGGATTAAAATCTTTCCGGATAAGCCGGTAACGAAGAAGCCCGCCGAGACCCGGATGGGCAAGGGCAAGGGAGCGCCCGAGTACTGGGTGGCCGTCGTAAAGCCCGACCGCGTCATGTTCGAGATCGGCGGCGTGGAGGAGGAAGAGGCCCGCGAATCGCTTCGGCTGGCCGGACACAAACTGCCCATACGGACCAAGATCGTCACAAAGGGCGCCGAGGACAGCATGACAGGTGGTGATGGTACATGAATGCTCTCAAATTGCGCGAACTTACCACGCAGGAGCTCAACGAAAAGATCGGCGAGCTAAGGAACGAGCTTTTCAACCTCCGCTTTCAGCAGGCCACAGGCCAGCTGAACAACCCCATGTCCATCCGCGAGTGCCGCAAGAATATCGCGCGGGTGAACACTATCCTCCGCGAGCGCGAGCTCGAGCGGGCCCAGTAAGGAGAATGCCGCAATGAGTGAAGAGAAAAGAAACCTGCGCAAAACGCGGATAGGCACCGTTGTCAGCGATAAAATGCAAAAAACGGTAGTCGTAGAAATTAAGGATAAGATCAAGCACCCTTTGTATGGCAAGACAATCAACCAAACGAAGCGCCTGGCGGCCCATGATGAGGATGGGCAGTGCGGCATCGGAGACCGTGTCCGCCTGATGGAAACCCGGCCGCTGTCAAGAACCAAGCGGTGGCGCGTGGTGGAGATCATAGAGAAGGCCAAATAAGGCCGGCTGCAGGATAGGAGGGTATCACCCATGATTCAAGCGCAAACCCGCCTGAAGGTAGCCGACAATTCCGGCGCGAAGGAGATCAGCTGCATTCGCGTGCTGGGCGGTTCGGTTCACTACACGGCAGGCATAGGCGACATCATCGTCGCCTCGGTGAAGACCGCTTCTCACGGCGGCGTCGTCAAGAAGGGCGATGTCGTCAGAGCCGTAGTGGTCCGCACACACAAGGAAACCCGTCGTACCGACGGATCCTATATTCGTTTTGACGACAACGCCGCCGTCATCATCGACGACCAGAAGCAGCCCCGCGGGACCCGAATATTCGGGCCGGTAGGCCGCGAGCTGCGCGAGAAGAACTTCATGCGCATCATTTCGCTGGCGCCCGAAGTGCTGTAAGGGAGGAGCGATCAATATGCATGTGAA
>JAAYXU010000183.1 GCA_012515725.1 Clostridiales bacterium
TGATATCGCGTCCCTCTACATATATTTCACCCGACGTGGGCCGGTCCAGCGTTCCAAGCAGGTTGATGAGCGTCGTCTTTCCCGAACCCGAGCGTCCCTTTAAAATCGTGATTGTCTGGGGCATTATCTCGATATTGATATCGTCAAGGGCATGGACGACGGTTCCTCCGTTGCGGAACACGCGGCTCAGCGACCGGGTTTTGAGTATCGGTTCCATATCAGTCCTCCCCGAGCTTGATAGCCTGCGCCACCTTGATCCTGGATATAAGCGCGCCCAGTATCGCGAACCCGGACACCAGCATGAATCCGACAATCGCGTATATCCTGTAATAATCAGCCCGGCTGCTGACGATCCGGAAGGGCGGCACCTGCTGCTCGGCGCTGTATACCATCTGCAGCAGCGGCACGAAGAGCTCGCTGGTAACGCCTCCTATGAGTATTCCCGTCAGCACCGCCGCCAGCGATATTAGTATCTGCTCGCATATGAGCATGCCCACCACCCGGCCCTGCGTCATGCCCATCGCGCGAAATATGCCGAACTGGAGTCTGCGGCTCTGTATCGAGAGTATCCAGTAGATGATGAATCCCAGCAGGCTGATGAGCATCGTCACTACGAATCCCAGCGTCAGCGCGCCGTTTGTTCCCTGCAGCAGCGCGTCGTTCTTACGGGAGACCATCTCCTGACTGGCGTCGCGGATCCAGTAGAGCTTGACGCCCTTGTCAGCCATGTCTTCGTATACCGTCCGCGAGAGCGAGCCGTCCTCCTTTTTCATCCAGACCTGATACGGCTCCAGCATCGTCTTGGCTTGCGTGTAGTTGAGGTTGGCGATCACGAAATACCGGCTCTCCTCAAGATGCGGGTTGATTCCCGGCCAGTAGTCGACGAATGCCGCGATGGCCGCCTCGATGCGCGTCTGGCCTTCCCAGTAGAACTCAAACGAGTCACCCACCTGCATACCCCCCTCGTCCCGGAACGCGGAGGAGACGATGACCGCGTTGGGTGCGTAGGTCATGAGGTTCAGGTAATCGTTGATGTGATGGGGCAGCAGCTCCGACGACGACCAGACCACCCGCCCGAACTCGGAGGGTTCGATTGCCATCAGCACGCCCCTTTTTGCGTTATTGCTGGCCAGCCGGAAACGCGGCTCGGCGGGCATCAGCACCTTGGCCGTGGCCTCGATTCCCTCGATCGAGGAGATGATATCATAATCGGGCTCGCGGTATATAATGACAGGGTCGCTGCTAAAGAGCGTAGCCGCGGAAGGATCGTCCATCGAGTAGATGTCCTCGGGCGGCGCGTTGTTCTCCCACTCGGTCTGAAGAGCTATATCCGCGCCAACCTCGTAATAGACGCGGTCCTCGATATTCTGGTTGATCGTACGCGCCGAGTTCGCTGAAAATACGCCGATAGACATTGTCAGTATGATGAAGAGCATCAGGAACTGCTCCCGCCCTCCGGAACGTCCCACCTGTATGAACGTTGCGTACAGTACGGGCGACCAGAGCTTATGCCCCAGCCAGTATATAAAACGGATGATGAACGGATAGATTCTGAGGAACAGCAGCCCGACGCCCAGCACGAAAAGCGTCGATATCATGAAAAGCATCGGGTCAATGGGCACTTCGAGCGCCTTGGCAGACGTGAGCACCAGCGTAGCCTGTCGGTTCACGAAGCTGTTGTAGCCGTAAAGCGATACTCCGATAAATATAAAGTCCAGGAACATCTTTTGCCAGAAAGGTGCGTTCCATCGGCGTGCCTTTTTCTGCTTCAATTCCACGATGGAAAACTTGGTCGCGCTCATTGCCGGCATCATCATCGTGAGGACCGAAAATACTCCGGCCAACGCCGCGTACTGCACCGACCGGATACGCATCGTGATGGGCAGCGCGGTACGCGACACCAGCTCGAGGAATCCGTTCGAAGCCCCAAGAACCCTACATATGCCCATCGCCACAAAGGGCCCCGCCGCCACCGCGACGGCCGAAAGGAGCGCGCTGTGTAATAGATAGCTTCCGAAAAGCTGCAGCCTGCCAGCGCCACGGCTTTTGAGCACGGCGATCTCATTTCGGTCGTTCTCGACGATGAGCTGGGATACCATGAAAATATAAAACGCCAGCATCATGACGATGGGCGCCTGCAGCACCCACAGCGTAAGGCGGAGCTGCTTCTCCCGAACGAAATACTCCTCCAGTATGGGCTTTACGCCCATTGTGACGCGCGTGCCCGGATACTCGGTGTACCACTTCTCCTTGGAGTCCAGTACGCTAAGGAGCGTCGGCATATGGTCGATCGTAAGCTTTGTGTAGTCGATCGCGAAAAACCATTCGGCCGCCGATATGGCCTGCCGCTCCTCCAGGAAATAGCGCTCGAAAAGGCCGTAGTCGATGAGTGCGATATCGCCCATCCGGTAGCTGTACTCGAACCACCATTCGTCGTCGGCGTCCCTGTAGGAAAAGAAACCGACCGGCCGGATCTTGAAAACGGTCCCCTCCCCCAGGAGCTTGCTGATGTCCTCGGCCAGATAGAGCTCGTCCAGTATGAGGTCCTTTTCCTTCTGCACAGACTCGTTAATCAGCACCTCCAGCACGCCGTCCTGTATTTCCGCCAGAATATACGCGACAGCCTTACCGGCGAGCTGGACACGCCGATAGCCGCGCAGGTGGAGAAGCTGACCATCGACTACATAGCGCTGATTCCCGAGGTGCAGAAGGTCGAAAA
>JAAYXU010000184.1 GCA_012515725.1 Clostridiales bacterium
CGTATCCCTCCCGGGCGTGCATAACGGTATGCCCGATCGTCTCGCGCGTGTGTCCGCCGATGTCCATCCCCAGATAGGGGGCGGCCGCCTCGACGAACCGCAGATCGCGAGGCAGGTGAAACGCCTTCTTAAGAATATGCTCGACCAGCCATTCGCTGACGGTTACGAGCCTTTCCACCGCGACGCCCATCGCGCACAGCCTGCTTTCGAGCTCCAGATTCATGAAGGGATCGATCGTGCCGTATATTTCGCCGACGATGCCTATACGCAGCGGACGGGCCGACTCATCGGTATCGACGCTCCCGAGCGACGACTCCGCGTCGCGCAGGAGCGAGAGCATCCGAGCTGATCCGCAAGTATGGAACGCTTCCCTGCGGAACGCGCGGTATATGCGGTCGGCGTCTCCGCGCCGCAGCTCCCGGGTCTTAGTGCGGCGATAGAGCCGTTCCAGCCGGTCCGCGCCCAGTGTCAGTATGGTGAAGGCGCGCAGGCCCCGGATGAGCCGGGGAATTGCCAGCCTGCCGAACAGACGCGCCACGCGGCGGACGCTTTCCCCGAATCCTTCCGCGCAGGCCTCCAGTATGATCGCGTTCATCTGGCATCCGGCTTCGCTGAGTATTTCCTGCTGCATTTGGCAGTAGTAGCCGAAACGACAGGGCCCCCACGCTCCCAGCATTACCATCGTGTCTGCGCCCAGCGCCCGGCCCTCCATCAGGTTTCCCACCGTGATTTTGAGCGGCAGGCACGCGCCCTCGGGCGCGTACCGCGAGCCCATCTCAAGCGTGGCGCGGGTCGAGAATGGTGGTACGACAGACTCTACCCCCATGTCATCGAGAAGCGCTTTCATCGGTATAAAGACATTGCCCATGTGCGGAAACGTTACGATCATGCGTCCTCCTGTCCGGCAGTGTATCGATAAACGCCTCAAGCCGTGTGATGAGACCGGCCTGCGCCGTATGTTCGTCTAGCGTAATTAGCGCGTACGGTATGCCCGCCGCCCGGATGCGCCGCTCGGCCATGGCCTCTACGAACGAATCCACGCCGCATCCGAAACTCGTCACAAAGAGCACGCCGTCGGCTTCGCCGGAGCGGGCCAGAGCGCACGCGCAGCCCAGCGCCTCGGTGCCCCAGCTCCAAAAAAGCGGCTTGGGCGCTACGGCGGCGGCCCGCAGGCGGGCAGCGTCCAGCGTGTCCATTGGAACAGGCCGGACGCCCATCGCGCTCAGACGGCCCATGAGGCCCATCGTAAGAAACCGGTCATGTATAAGATAGGGGTGACTTATGACTACTACGGTCCTGCTCTGGGCCGCTTCCGGAGCGATCAGCGGCCCGTCAGAGCCGGAAGGGTCGCGCCGGATAGCGCGCAGTGCCTGCACTAAGGCGCGCCGCACGCGCTCGGGATCGACGCCAAGGAGCTCCGCAACCGTATCCATGCGCGGCACACGCCGCGCGTTGTGCAGATTGATTTCAGGGACAAGAAGCGGCGGCAGTCTGCCAAACGACGCGCGAACGACGTCGGGCAGCCCCGCGAACTTCGGGCATATGTATTCGCGGCGATGGAGGCTCACGCACCGGGGCACGAGTATGAGATCGGCTTTGTCGATAAGAGACGCGACGTGCCCCAAGCATGCTTTGAGGGGCAGGCAGGCTTCGCTCACGCTTACGCGCAGTCCGTCCTCCAGTATCGCGCGGCTGGTGGGCGGCGATACGAGTGTGGGGACGCCCAGCGCGCCGAAAAACTCCTCCCAGACCGGCTTTAGCTGCGTGAAGCTTAGTCCCCGGGGGATACCCACGACCGGTGCTGCTGTCAAGTATGCGCCCTCCCGTCTCATTCACGCATATGATAAGCCCGGCCCCTGGCCGGGCTTGCGCGTGCTCATCCGACACCATAGTAGCCGGAAAGCGCCGGATAGAATCTGCGATAGTATCGGAAAGTATCACAAGAAATATGCGTATGTAGCGCGAAAAAGCGGCCCTATAAGGGCCGCCAGCATGTATGGGGACTACTCCATCACGACCACGCCGACCCCGTCGGGTATGACCGTGATGCCCGCGTCCGCACCGGCCAGCCGGTCAGCCAGGGCCATGGCTTCCTCGAGCGACCGGGCAGGGCGCATGTGCATCGCCGATATGAGCTCTGGATCGCAGTCGCGGCTTACCAGTATGACCGTCGCTTTCATCAGCACCCGGGCCAGTATCTGCGCCTCCCACTGGTCGGCCACCGTCCGGTCACGGGGGATTCCGGCGATGCGGGCCGCGACCTCGGAGGGACCGGAGGCATTCCTGAACCACGCAAAGAACGAATCCCCGCCCGCGCCGTCGCCGCAGGCGGCAACCATCACGATGACTCCGCCCTGCTCCACGCAGGCCTCGGCGGCGGTCATTCCCTTGACGGCCTGATAGATGTTCTGGTCGAGCGGGTGGCCGCCGTTGCTCGTGACGACGATCGGCGCGGGAACGCGGGACACGCTGGTGCGCGTAAGCGCTGCCGCGCACCCGGCCTCGTGGGCCGCCTCGCGGTCGCCCGAGAACGCTGCAATGACCCGCTTGTCGGCGTCGATGATCACATTGAGTATAAAGGCAAGTCCCGCAACCTTCGCCGCGTATACCATGTCGCGGTGCAGCGGGTTGTCGGCGAGGTTTCCGGCGCGGGCTGCGGGATGGGAGATGAACTCGGCGCAGTGGTTCGCGAATATCGTGCGTGTGGCGGCGATCCCCGGCAGTATGCTCTTGCGCCCGCCCGAGAAACCCGCAAAAAAGTGGGGCTCGATGAAGCCCTCTGAAACGACAAGATCGGCCCAGTCGATGAGGCTGTTGAGCCACAGCTCGCCCCCCGAGGGTAGTATCCCTTTCATGACCATCGCCGCGTCGTCGTCCGAGCGGTGGTTGATGATCCGCTCGCGCCGCGCGATAGCGGGCCCGAACTTGTCGTCCATTTCCTCGGGCGTCGTCGGGCGGTGAAACCCTGTCGCAAGCAGTATCCGTATGTCGGCGTCGGGGCTTCCCGCGCGGATCTCCTCGAGCAGCAGCGGCATTGTGACCTTGCTTGGCACAGGCCGGGTGTGGTCGCTCGTGATGAGCAGCACATGGCGCCTGCCGCGGGCCAGCTCACGCAGCCGCGGGCTTCCGATCGGATTATTTAGCGCGCGGCGCACGATCGCGGATTCGCTCTCTCCGCCGCGGGGCGCGTCTGCCGCGGGCTCCAGCACGGCCCGAATCCGCTCCTGTGGGACAGACAGCTCCATATGGCCGCGTCCGTAGGGTATATTCAGTGTTACCATGGGGTGAGTCTCCTTTCTCTAGTGGACCCGCCTCTCTTTACGGATCTTCCAGACGATGGCCCATGCTACGAGCAGCACGACGAGATAAATGGGCCACAGAGATACCCAGTCGGTACCGTCGTTGGTTTCAGGAAACACCAGATCTGTCGATGAAAACACGATATCCTCGCCCAGTACCTTAATCTCTACCGATATGCCCAGTACCGCCGATGGAAGCTCGATAGCCAGTGCGCCGGTCGTCTGGCGCGACCAGGCGTACACGCTCTCCTCGGTCGGGGAGCGTCGTATCTCGATGTCGCGCTTGGCGATACCGCCACCCGGGAGCTTTACCGTGAGCACATGTGGGCCCGGCGTTACATCGTCTATAAGGAACCTTCCCTTCGCGTCGGCGGTTGCCTCCAGCGCGCCGCCGTCCAGCATCACGATCGCGCCGGGAATTCGGTCGAGCCGTGAGTCTACGACCGTTCCTTCAAAGGATATGGTTCGGGCGGGCGGGGCGAATCCGGTTCCCGACATTATCACGGCCAGCGCCAGCGCGACCAGAACCTTCATATAAATCTCCTCCATGTTGCATATTCATATTCACTATACATCGAACCGGTGCGCAAGTCCATATACGCACCGATACTGTAACAGAAATTTTACGAATCCGAATATTTGCGCAATGCGCTATTCCGCCGCGTGCCTTAGAACGCCTATACTTACCAGGCGCACTTTCAGTCGGGTTTCTCTATGAGCTGCTCCCGGGCGGCCCGCCCCAGTGACAGCGTAACGCACAGACCCTGCGGCTTGCCCGGTAGCAGCGTGACGCCGTATTCCTGTCCGAACAGAAGCTGTATGCGGCTGTTCACGTTTTGTATACCTATTCTGAGCTCTCCGTCCTCATCCGCTCCGGCTGTTCCGGCGTTTTTGAGTTTCCGGTTGAGTTCATCTTGCGTCTCCCTATCTATGCCGTGACCGTTGTCGCAGACAGACAGCAGCGTGTCCCCGTCCGGATCCACGCGGCCCCTGATCTCGACCCGGCCGCCCGATTCGATACCTGACAGTCCGTGCAGGAACGAATTCTCCAGTATCGGCTGCAGCGACATCTTCGGTATAGGCCGATCAGCTATTTCATCGTCCACGTATACGCCCATCGAAAACCGGTTGCCGTAGCGCAGCTCGATGATGGAAAAGAACTGCCGCGCGATATCGAGCTCCTCGCGTATCGAGACGACCTGTCCGGCCGACACGCAGTAGCGGTATACGCCCGCCATCAGGCTGACCATCCGGCGGATGGCATCGGTCTGGCCCGCCGCTGTCATGCCTCGTATGCACTCCAGATTGTTGTATAAAAAGTGCGGGTTGATCTGGGCCTGCAGGAACATGATCTGGGCCTCAAGGCGGTCGGTATGAGCCCTGTGGAGCGCGTTTGTCGCGTCCATCATGCGTTTATTCATGCGCTTGATGCGCTCGAGCATGTCCTTTATGTCCATGGCGAGGATGCCGATTTCGCTTCCGTCGGGGACGGTCAGGCAAACCGTGCCGTTGTCAGTTCCCACGGTATGAATCTGGCTGACGATACTCGACAGGGGCCTGACGACGCTTCGCCGCAGCGTATAGCCCATCAGTATCTGCACCGACAGTACCGAGAGCGTCAGTATGAGTCCCCACAGGCGGATCGCGTTGATACCCGAGCGCAGCTGCGCGTCGGGCATCACGCACAGTATGTCCCAGTCGGTCAGATCGACCTTTCCTATCCGCAGCTGATAGGTCGTTTTGTCCACGCGCACGGGACCATCCCTGTCGCCGTGCTCCGTGATCGCCCGTATGAGTCCCGGCGCCAGCGCGGCGTCGCTAGTGAATACGGGAAATCCGTCCTCCGCGACCACTATGATCGGCTGGGCAGGCGAGATGTCGGTGTATTTCCTGTACGCCAGATCGCGGGCGGCGCACAGCGCCACATAAGCGCCCGCATAGCGGTCTGCGCTGCGCGCGCCGCTTGCGGTATTGTAGATCGGTACCAGGCAGGCGAAATACACCTGCCCGGTGCTCTGGTCGGTGTAGCAGCGCGTGAACCGGAGATCGAGAAAAGGTTCGGAAAGCGCGTAATCCCGGATGATTGACCGAAATATCATATAGCTTCCCACAGTGCCCGACGCATTGTCGGAAAACAGGGTCGGCCCGTCCCTCAGATGCAGAGCGATCCGGTCTATGAGCGGGTCGCTGGCCGACAGGCGGTTGAGCATCGTGCGTACCACCCTGACCATGTCCAGCCGCTCGACCGGAGTCACATCGACGTACTGCCGGTACACGTCGTCGCTGTAGGCAAGACCCAGCATCGACGCGCCGACGCCGTCGAGCAGAGCGTTAATTTCCCCGGACGACTGCCTGAGCGCTGTATTCATGTATTCGTAGGATGTTTTGAGCGAAGTCCTGTAAAACGAATAATAAAAGAAGAAAAGCGCAATCAGTAAGAGCAGCGTCGATACCGATATAAAGAGCGTAATGAGCCGCCGAAGCGGCATGTTCGTTATCCGGCGCGCCAGCGGGAGGGGCAAGAGTATCACCGCCTTATCGATCGTGTGATAGTATTGTAGCGCATTCCGTCGATAATTGGTATTTGTTTATTTGATTCGCCCAACATCCGAATATAGTCCACATCCATCCGAATCCTGTTCTACCTGCGCGTGCTGGTTTTCCGATACAATATATTTGTTGACATTTACCGGGGCGGGGAGGGGACTGCTGTTGAATATGACTGCGGGAGCGGTGCTGCCGGGATCTCGCCGCAGATTTATGCGGGCTGTGTGGGATTCGCGCTATATCTATCTGTTGCTGCTGCCGGGCATCGTATCGATACTCATATTCAGCTACGGCCCGATGTACGGGCTGTTGCTGGCGTTTAAAAAGTTCAACGCCGGGCTTGGCATACTGAGCAGCCCATGGATCGGAATGGCCCATTTCCGGCGTCTTCTTGGAACGCCAGACTTTGCCAGCGCGCTGCGCAACACACTCATTATCAGCTTCAGCCGCCTCATCATCGAGTTCCCCATTCCCATCGTGCTGGGCGTACTGCTGGGCGAGATGAAATTCCAAAAGACAAAACGGGTGCTTCAGACTGTATTCACCTTTCCCCATTTCCTGTCATGGATCATCGTGTCGGGGATACTTATTTCCTTCCTGGACAGCAACGGGCCGGTCAATGCCATCCTAGCCGCCCTGGGACGCGACAAGATCAATATACTTGCCAATACGAAAACTTTCCGGGGCCTACTATACGCCACCTCTATCTGGAAGGGGGCCGGATGGTCCAGCATCATCTATATGACGGCCATAGCCGGGATCGACCCACAGCTCTACGAGGCCGCCGTCATCGACGGCGCGGGCAGGCTGCGGCGTATATGGCACATCACGCTGCCCGGAATCAAGCCTACGATCGTCGTGCTGTTCGTTCTTTCGGCGGGCCGGATCATGAATGCCGGCTTTGATCAGGTATTCAACCTGCAAAACGCTGTGGTCCGGCCGGTTTCCGAGATCATCGACACCTATGTGTACCGAATTACATTCGAGGCCGTTCCGGATTTCGGGTTTTCGACAGCGGTGGGTCTTTTTAAGTCGGTCATTAACTTCGCGCTCCTGCTGGTAACCAACAGGCTCGTGAAAGCCGTCAACGGAAGCGGGCTTTTCGTGTAGGAGGAGATTATGATACTGACGACCAAAAAACAGGGCGGGCGCAACAGGATCGACGCATTCGATATCGTAGGATGCGTGGTGCTCATACTGTTCGCACTCATCATATTTTATCCATTCTATAACGCTGTGCTTACTTCGATCGTCACGAGCAAGCAGTATATACTAAACCCCGCCATGCTCTATCCCCGCGACGTGACGCTCGATAACTACAGGCTGATATTTGAAAATCCGCTCATATGGAGCGGATACAAGAACACGCTCATCGTGGTCGCGTGCGGGGTCGTATACGGCATGGGCATGACCGTGTGCATGGCCTACGCCTTCTCGCGAAAAAGCTTTCCGGGCAAGCGTCCGCTGTTCCTGTTGGTTCTCTTCACGATGTTTTTCGGCGGTGGGCTCATACCGCTCTACCTGCTCATCAAGAACATGGGGCTCATCAACGAGCTGGGCGCCCTCATCCTAATAAACGGCGTTGTGCCCTATTACATGATAATACTCAAGAGCGGATTCGAGCAGATCCCTGAGAGCCTCGAGGAGGCGGCCAGGATCGAGGGAGCCAACGATATCGTCATATTCGCTCGGGTCATGCTGCCCCTTCAGATGGCGATGCTGGCCACGTTCACGCTGTTTATCGCCGTAGACCGCTGGAACGACTGGTTCCTGCCCATGCTCTTTATCAAGGAGGGGCGCAAGTTCACGCTGCAGGTGGTGCTGCGCTCCATCATATACGAGGCGACCAGCGATGTGGACGCCGCTTCCAGCGCGTACTACGAGAATATTTTCTCCGACGGTATAAAAATCGCTGCGGTCGTGGTGACCATGCTGCCCATCATGTGCTTCTACCCATTCCTGCAGAAGCATTTCGTGAAGGGCGTACTCGTCGGTGCTGTGAAGATGTGACAGGCATAAACCAGCATAAAGGAGGGATCGACGCACAAAGCGACCAATCAAATCCAGCTGTATTTACACGTGAACAATGGTATAATCAAAAAGGAGGAATCGTAATGAAAAACCAAAGACTGTGGGCTTTGATGCTCACCGCGCTGATGCTGGCCGCCATGCTGGGCGGATGCACGCAGCCGTCGGGCGGCCCGACAGGCACTCCCGCTTCGACTAAACCCGCGGACACGAATCCCGCCGCAAACCCGACCGACACGCCAGAGCCCGACCCATTTGCCGAACCGGTGCATTTCACAGGCAGCGCCGTACCCTATCTCTCCGATGGCGTGGACTATGGCCAGGATGCAGTTTACGAGGCCCTCAGCGAAAAGTTCAACTTCACCTACCAGCTCTACCCGCTGACCTGGGACAACTGGGCGGAGAAGAATCGGATGTGGATCACCTCCGGAGAGATGCCCGACTTTACGATGTGGAACTTCAACTTCACCGAGTATGTGAACTATGCCGAGCAGGCGCTCATCGCTCCGATGCCCGAGGGCTGGGATTCGGCGTACCCCAATCTCTATGCTATGGTCGACGCCACGGGGTTACGGGAGAAGGTCACTCTAGACGGGAAAATTTCCATCTTACCCAGAGCGACATTTAAGAACTTCGCTCCTATCCAGCGGGCGCTGAGTCATCAGAGTCTCATATACAGGGATGATTACCGCGAGCAGCTGGGCATGGACCCGATCGGCGACACAATTACGCTGGAGCAGCTCAACGAATACCTGAGCGGATGCACCGAGCAGGGCCTTTCGCGGGTGGGCTTAAGCTCCAACTACGCGGGCATCGTACAGCTATTTGTCTCAATGCACGAGAGCGGCTTTAACACGTTCTTTGTCAAGGACGGTCAGTATGTATGGGGCCCGGCGCAGCCCGGAACGCTGGAAGGCATCAAGCTTCTCAAAGAGCAGTACGACGAGGGGATCATCGATCCCGACTTCTATCTGAACAACAGCAAGGAACACCGGGAGAAGTTCGCGGCGGGTATGATCCCGATGATGTACGACGACGGGACCGTCAATAACCTGGATGGCAGGATTAACGAGTTCATCGCCGCCAATCCTGGCGCGGACGGGTACAACATGATCAAAATGACGACCGCGGTCGGGCCCGACGGCAAGTGGCACGGCACAGAGAGCGGAAACTTCTGGGCCTCCACTATCTTCAAGCCCGACATCGAGGAAGAGGTACATAACCGTATACTTGCGCTGCTCGACTATGTGTGCACCGTAGAGGGACAGGAGCTCGTCCAGCTGGGCATAGAGGGGACCGACTGGGAGCGCAACGCAGACGGATCCTACGCGATCCTCCGGCCCAAGAACGAGGACGGAACATATCCTCTGCTGCGCAACATCTATCCTTCGTGCGCCCTTTGGTATCAGTTCGGCGTGCTGGTCGACGATTTCAGCTTTGTCGACCCGACCCGGGATACGCGGGTGGTTGACTCTGTCATCAGTATGTACAAGACCAGGGAACAGAACGGCAACTTCCTGGAGTTCGATCCGGATTACCAATTCTTCGTCAGCGACGCAAAATCGGTCTATAGTGTGGATGTGGCAAGCGAGATAGTCCGCATCATTATGACCGATGGAGTCGATATCGATGCCGAGTGGGCCAAATTCATCGAGACACAGAAACCCATGTGGGAGCCTGTGCTCAATGATCTAAACGAAGCCTTCGGCAGCTAAAACCTTGCGGGGACGGGGCGCTGCCGACTGGCGGCGTCCCGTGCTTATAGAAAGACCGACAGGAGTAACGTCATGAACCGGTACAAGGCGATCATCATCGACGACGACCCCTGGACGCTCATAGATATCAGGGCTTGCTTTCCCTTTGAAACAAACGGGTTCTCGGTCGTAGCCGAGTGCGGAAGCGCCGAAGCCGCGCTGCCCGTCATACTCGCGCACCGGCCCGAACTGGTGATAACCGATATTAGGATGGAGCGTGGAAGCGGACTAGAGCTCATCAGAGCCTGCCGCGAGCGGGGGCTTTCAAACCTGTTTATCATTTTGAGCGGATACGACAACTTCGAGTATGCCCGGGAAGCGGTGGAGCTAGGCGCTTTTCGCTATATGCTCAAGCCCATCAGCGACAGCGAAGCCCAGCAGGTCATGCAGCAGGCGGCCGACCGCTTGGCGCAGATGAAGGAGCGGGGAAAAGGCGCAGCCGCAGAGTTCGCCGACGAGGGCGATACTTTTGAGCGTATTATCGGCTATCTGGAGCGCCACAGTGATGAGAATATCACGCTCGACGAGCTGTCGCGCACCTTTTTCATAAACCGCACATACATATGCGATCTCTTCCGCAAGCGCTCCGTCAAGACGCTCACCGAGCATTTGTCGGATATTCGCGTACGCAAGGCCTGCTCGCTTCTCAAAAGCACGACGCTTCCCATCAGCACGGTAGCGCTGCGCGTCGGATTTGATGACGCCCGATATTTTTCCAGGGTTTTTAAGTCGATAATGGGTACGACTCCCTTTGAGTACCGCACCGCGAACAGGGAACATGCGTAAATAGCAGTCCGCTATGGTCACATATACTTACATATTGCTTACATACTGCGCCGGGAGTGAGTTGTCCCCCTAACAGACTATATGGTAAACTGATGGGGGAGGGTCTCGTATGTACCAGATACTGCTGGCGGAGGACGATCCTTCGATTTGCGAGCTTATTCATATGAATCTCACGATATCGGGCTATCTGTGCGATACCGCTATGGATGGAGAGCAGGCGCTCGCGGCGATCGGGCGGCGGCGGTACGACCTGGCGCTCCTGGATATCATGCTGCCCGAGATCGACGGCTACGAGCTGCTCGCGCATATGCGCAGGCACGACATACCCGTCATCTATGTGTCGGCGAAAAGCGACGTCGCCGACCGTGTGCGCGGCCTGCGGCTGGGCGCCGAGGATTATATTGTCAAGCCGTTTGATATACTCGAGCTGCTGGTGCGCATGGAGAAGGTTCTGAGCCGCAATAATGCCGCTCCCCGCCCGCTGTGCGTGGGCGGTGTGACCGTCTGGGAAGCTGAGCGGAGGGTGCGGGTGAACGGTCAGGACGTGGACTTAAAGCCGATGGAGTTCGCGCTCATGCTCATGTTCATGAAGCATCCCAATATCGTCATGACGCGGGAACAGCTGCTGCGCGAGGTCTGGGGCGACGAGTTCTTCGGAGAGACGCGCACCGTTGACAGCCATGTAGCCGCGCTGCGCAAAAAGCTTGATTGGTCAGACAGTATCGTGACCGTGCATCGTGTCGGGTACAGGCTGGAGGCGGGCCGATGAGACTCTGGATGAAGCTGACGGCGCTTTCGGCGGCGGTCATATTCGTCGCCCTGGGCGTATCGATAGCGGTTTTCACCGCCGCGCAGCAGGCCGCGCTCCGGCGCACCGACGATGAGAGCGCGCGCAGGGCTCTGCGCCTTTTTTGCGTGAACGTGACCTCGGTCGTCAGCGGAGATAATTCCCGGATGCCAAGGGTGTCTTTGCGCAGCATAATAGACTTTTATTTCGCCTTTTACGCGCACCTGCTGGCCGATGACAGCGTCTACTATTCGCTGTCACAGGGCGGGCGCTATCTGCACAACTTGTGTCCATACGATCCCGCGTCGCTGTTCGAGCCGGGCGGGGTGCCCAGCCTCGTCGAGGTGACTCAGGGGCTGGCCGAGATCCCCGTACTGCGCGTGCCCGCCGACGGCGCCGCGGCGCTCGCCGCCGCGTGCAGTTTCCGAGAATCGGGGCAGGACTTTACCGCCTATATATGCGTGGACGTATCGGAAACCGACGCGAGAATCGCGAGGATGCGGTGGCTTTCGGCGCTCATACTGTCGCTTGCGTGCCTGTGCGCGGCCGCACTGACGGCCGCGCTTATGCGGCTTGCGCTGCGCCCGGTGCGCGCGCTCACCGACGCCGCGCTACGGATCGCGAGCGGCGACTATGAAAAGCGCACTTCCGTTGCCGCTGGGGACGAAATAGGCAGTCTGTCGGCTGCGTTCGACCGCATGGCCGACTCCATCGAGGACAAAATCCGTTCGCTGGACGCGCAGCTAAAGAAAAAGCAGCTGTTGCTGGGTGCGCTGGCCCACGAAATCAGGACGCCAATGACCGCCATAATAGGCTACGCGGACAGCCTGGCGCACATGCCGCTCACGGGAGAGCAGCGGGACGCCTGCGCGCAGCGGATACTGGACGCCGGACGGCATACGCAGACTCTCTGCCGCAAGCTCATGGAGTTTATTGGCCTGACCGAGGACGGGCGGATCGAAAGGAAACGCTTTCCGGCAGACCGTCTGGCCGACGCGCTCCGCCGGGCCTACCCGCCGAACGTGTCGGTCACCTGCGAAACCTTCGATCTCAACGCCGACGAAATGCTGCTATTGTCGCTTATAGGCAATCTCATTGATAACGCGGTCAAGGCCTCGCCCGAGGACGCGCCTGTCGATGTGCGCATAGGAGGGGACGAGGGCAGGGCGTACATCACCGTAACCGACTCGGGCCGGGGGATCCCTCCGGATGTCGTCAGCCTTGTCACAGAGCCATTCTACCGGGTGGACAGGGCCCGCTCTCGAAGGAGCGGCGGCTCGGGGCTCGGGCTGGCGCTGTGCCAGCTCATTGCCGAGCGGCATGGCGGATCTCTTGCGATCGACAGCAGGCCCGGCGCGGGAACGCGCGTTACGGTTACGATTTCACAAATTGATGACATTTCGCCCACAAATTGATGCGGACAGGCTCTCGCTCCTGTTGTACACTGTCGGGGAGGTGATTTGGCATGAAAGGGATACGCCGCGCTGCGCTGATTGCCGCGGTGCTTATGTGGCTCGCGTCGGGCTGCGAGCCCGCCGATACGCCGCCCGAAGGAGTGACTCCGTCGCCGATCGTGCCGCCGCGTCAAAAGCTGGCCGAGCGGCTGGGCGCGCCCGCGACCTACGAGGCGAGCTACCGGTCGGATACCGGTGTGTCGGTTATTACCGTCAATGCCGATGTGTTTGTGCCCGACGCTTCCACGGTCGATATCATAGAAGCGGTCCCGAGGCCCTTTTCCGACGAGGAGGTGCTCGCGTTTATCGAACGGCACCGCGAGGGTCTTGTCTGGACCGATCAGAAAACCAAGAAGGAGTATGACGGGCACGGCTTTGAGATAGACGGCGCGTTTACGGGCTCGGATATCGGGTTTACGATGCATTCTCTGTGGGTCTATAATAAGGACGAGTTTTACAATAATGATGGCGATTACTATTCGATTCACGCGCATTATGGCATTGATAATCGGACCGGGAAACTGGCGTGGGAGCCGCAGCTCGAGTATATTAAAAGCCGCTTCAACCTTGGAATTACCGATCTCATGCCGCTGACCGACGGCAGGGCCGAGGGGTGCACGATCACGCTGGAGGAGGCGCGCGCCTTTGCCGACGCGCAGGCCCATGCGCTCAGCGCTGACTACGAAATGACAGGCTGTGGCCAGCTTCCGGTCATGGAGACAGTGGGCAATCCCCGGTACTACATATTCCGGTATACGCGCCATATGGGCGGCATACCCGTCAGCGACCACTACGGCGGTGAGAGCTGCGATAACGAATACGACTTCACGTCGGGCCTTGGCGTCATGACGATCATCGTGCGTGATGAGGGCGTATGCTTTGTGAGCTACAGCAACCCCTACGATGTGGGCGAGGTCATTGAGAAGGACTGCGAGCTGCTATCCTTCGACGAGATCATGGACATATTCGCGAGGGTGGGTCTCCTGAGCATACAGCATCTGGAGCGGTATCCCGATCTTAAGGAAAACACATTAGAGGTATACAGGATCGCATTCGGCTACATGGCCGTGCGCCAGCCCGACGACGTGGACGCCTACTATTATATTCCCGTGTGGGATTTTTACGGACACCGCGTGCTGTACGGCACCGGCGGATACGCGCACGGGAAGGAATTTGGGAAGATATGGGGCAGGTCGGAGCTGACGATCAACGCGATCGACGGCACGGTCATCGACCGCCGGTACGGGTACTAGCCGTGAGGGCGATACGCGCCGACATGCGCCGCGCGCTCACGGGCATATGGTTTCCGATATCGGTCGTCGCTACGGTGGCCTGCCTGTGGATGGACCTGGGAGAGGACTCCTACTGGCTGCTGCGCGGCGGCGGGATGGAGCCGATGACGCTTTTCGCTGAGGCGCTTGCGGGCGCGGGCAGCGCGCTGGCTCTGCCGATACTGGCGGCGCTTCCCGCCGCCGGGGCCGCGCTGCGTGAGCTCTCGGCTGGAGCGGCTCGGATGGCGGTTTTTCGGTGCGGGCGCGGCGCGTATATCGCGGGCAAGCTGCTGGCGGTATTGCTGGCGGCGACGCTGTCCCAGTCGGCCGGGTGCTTCGCTTTCGCTGGGCTGCTGCTCATGCTATGCCCGGCTCCCGCGGCCGCGTTTCCCGCGTCCATACTGCTCAATCGGCTCCTGTCGGCGATGGTGTTCTCGCTTATTGGGGGCGTGGGCGCGCTCCTCACCGACGACCCGGTGAGCGCATGCACCGTTCCCACGGCGGCGAGCTTCGCGCTTACTATGCTGTCCTCGCGGTTTTTGATCGGAGTGCGGTATGTGAGTCCTCTTTCGTGGCTGTCGGGGGACTCGGACGCCCTGACGCTGCTCATTGCGCTCATTGCGGCGGCGTCCGCGCTCTATGCGGTCGTGCTGCGAAGGGAGCTGGGACGCCATGCCTGACGGGGTGAAGATGCTGGACAGCCTCATGTGGAACCTGCGCATGCTGCGCAGAAACCCGCGCCTCATCATGAGCCTTATAATGGGCTTTCTTATCTGCTTTCTACTGACCGAAAAGACGATATCCCTATCGCGGGAGTTCCTCACAGACATTGAGATATTCGAGGCGTTTATTTGGTGCTTCGCGGACAGCGACAGCATACTGTTCGCGTCGCTGGCGCTCCTGCTGCTGCTCTCGCAGATACCGAGGCTGGACACGCCCGCGGCCTACCTCATTTTCCGCGTGAACAGGCTGAACTGGTTGCTGGGTCAGGCGTTGACAGCCATTATTATAAGCTTCGGGTATACGCTTTTTCTGCTTGTCTGCTCGGTCGCGCTGACGGCGGGAAACGCGTTCACCGCGAACCGGTGGAGCGAGACGGCGACCCTGCTGAGCTTTTTCCCTGCCGCGTTCGAGGTCGCGCTCTCTGTGATGCGCAAGACCATCAAGCTCACCACGCCCTATGCCAGCACGATCAGCATATTCCTGCTGATGGCGCACTACGCGCTGCTTCTCACACTGCTCAATCTCGCGGTGTCCCTGCGGTACGGAAAGAGGGCCGGTATGCTCGCGGTCATCGCGCTCAGCCTCGCGGCGTACCTAACGACACCCGACCGATTTATGACATGGCTGCAGCTTGATGCCAATCTGCGCTACTGGGCCAACCTGCTGGCGGCGTGGCTGTCGCCGCTCATGCACGCGACCTATATCATGCACAGCTTCGGGTACGACCGGCTTCCCACGATCGCGCAGACGCATCTTCTGATGGGCGGGGTAAACCTGGCGCTGATGGCCGTATCCTTCATCGGTGTGCGGACGGCCCAATTCACGTTCTCGGGAGGCGATCACCATGCCTGACGCCGTGGAAATATGCGCGCTTTCGAAGTCGTTTGGAAAGGAGCGCGTGCTCAGCGATATAAGCGCCGTATTCGAGTCCGGGATGATACACGGTATCGTCGGGCGCAACGGATCGGGGAAAACGGTGCTCATGAAATGCGTGCTGGGGTTCCTGCGGCCCACAGGAGGCCACGTCGTCGTGCTGGGCAGGCGCATCGGCCGCGACGCGGAGTTCGCGCCCGACACGGGTATGATGATCGACACGCCGGGATTCATCGCCACCGAAAGCGGACGCAGTAATCTGCGGTGGCTGCTGGGATTGCGCGGCGCAGGGGATCGTGGGCGCGTGGATGAGGTCATGCGCGCCGTCGGGCTTGATCCGGCCAGC
>JAAYXU010000185.1 GCA_012515725.1 Clostridiales bacterium
AGAACGGAAAGTTCATATCCACCGCGCTCACAGACGAGTTTTACGCGTTCCTCAAGTATTATCACGCTATGTTCGAGGAAGGGCTCGTGGATCCGGAGGGTTTCAGCCAGACCAACGAACAGTTCTACGCCAAGCTCAAGAGCTACGCGGTCGGCTCCTACTTCGGATGGACGCCCCAGTCCAACTTCGACGCCCAGACGGCGACCGAGTACGATGTGCTGCCGCCCCTGACAGGCCCCGACGGACAGCGGCCCGTCACCCCCGGACAGCTCAACCGACCGATAGGTGCACGCACCGGGTTTGCGATCACGGTTGACTGTGAGAGCCCCGCGACGATGCTGCGCTGGTTTGATTACTGCAACCGGGATACGCGGACGAAGTATACATGGCGTCTGGGAGAGGAAGGTATCCTCTGGGAGCTTGACGATGAGGGCAAGGTGTGGAACATATTCCCCGAGAACGTGACCGCGGATATGACCCGCGAGAACATGAAGTACACATACGGTATGTACGGCTACGCCCCCTGCCTGACCACCGTCGAGGAGGTCGAGTACAACGATCCCGAGAAGTATCCCGAGTCGGTCGTGCGTTATAACTTTGTGCTGGCCGTAATGGATTACTTCCAGACCGAGTTCCTTCCCATCCGGTACGTGTCCGAGGAAAAGACAAACGAAAAGGCACTGCTGGAAACCGAGCTCAACGCGTACCTTGACAACTTCGTGGCCCAGAGCGTCATGAACGGCATCGACGACGCGGGCTGGCAGGCGCATCTGGCGCAGATGGAGGCGCTGGGCGTCGAGCAGTGGGTCAAGTGGTACCAGGACTTCATCGACGGAAACTTCTAGGAGGATTGTGACGGTAACGGTTTGCGCCGGTCACCCGGCGCAAACCGGCATATGTAAGCTGCGGGCAAAAAACCGATCCGGTAAAAACCGAGGGTGGTGAAACGCCTTGAGCCTCATACGAAAAAACATACTTTTTCGGTACCTGCTCAGCTACCTGGCAGTGCTGCTGGTGCCTATTACCGTCTTTGGCATCGTTTCAGACCGGTATTTCATCGCGATGTACCGAAACGAGGCAATCGAGCAGAACCAGCTGAGTCTGGAGCGCGTGAAAAACAGTTTCGACGGGCAGACCCGGCAGCTCGTTTCGATGGCCGCGCAGTTCGTTTCCCAGCCGTCGCTTGCGGCTTCCAACATCCGAAGTAACCCTACCGCCTACATGCAGATCATACCCGTGCTGCAGGGATTCGATTTCGCGAACGATTTCATCGATGGAATAACATACTATCATCTGGGAGTCCGCGATATCATCTACACATGCAGCGGCACATTCAATCCGAAATACCATCCCCGCTATACATCACAAGGGCGCGCCGCAGCGATTGAGGAAATGCTGGATTCGCTGTCCGGCCCCGCGTGGATATGTACGGACGAGAACCACAGGTCTTCGGGCTCATATTCGGGCGCGCACCTCGAGTACGCGATGGCTGTTCCCGATATGCCCGGCGCGTATGTGGTATTTCGAATATCCGAGCCCGGAATCAGCAATATCATATTCGGCAGTCTCGAGGATGCGGTCGGCAGATCGCTGATACTCGACGAATATGGCCAGCAGCTCTATCCGGCCCGGCCGGCCGATCCGGAGCTGCTTGACGAGCTCCGCCCGCATCTTGCGGAAGGCGCGGATTCGTTTGCGTATATGCGGAACGCCGACGAATACCTGCTACATACCCGATCGGACATGACGGGGCTCACCTATGTGCGCCTTGTTCCCGCCGCCGCTATGCTCGAGGAGGTCATTCACAGGCAGAACCTATTTCGTTTCCTGCTCATATGTCTGCTGCTTGTGGGCGGCTCGGTAGTATACGGTATGGCGCTTACCCACTCGCGTCCCATTCTGCGCCTGGGCCTGCTCGTTGAGGACAGCGTAAAGGATCTCCCCGGACAGCTCGACGGGATACAGAAAGCCCAGCTTGCGATCCGCAGGCTCAAGGAACGATCCAGTTCGCTCGAGCAGGAAAACCGCCGTGTTCAGCGCGAAAGGCTTCTGCTGCGGCTTATCCGCGGCAAGTACGCGACGATGGCCGCCTTCAACCGGGACGGCGAGCCGCTGGGGCTGCGCCTCGCGCTGCCCCGGATGCGTGTGGCGCTGCTCTATGGGAGCGGCGGAGCTGACGCGGACGCACTGCCGGTACAGCAGCAGGATCTGCCAGGCGACATGCTTGGCCCGGATACAGAGACATACGCGATCGGATATCCCGAGCAGAACAGCATCATACTGCTCATTGCCTACAGCCGCGACGATTCCGGCGCTCTGCGGGAAAGCCTTCGGGGCGTCTGCCGGTCGCTGTCCGAGTCCTGGAGCGTCCCGCTCAGGTTCGCGGTGGGGGGCGCCTGCGGCACGGCGCGCGATGTGTTCGACTCCTATCTGCAGGCTCTGTCGGGGGTCAAATCCGGTATTGCGGCGCGCAGCCGGGACTCGGTGGTTATCTATGACGATATCAGACATATCGGCCGCAGCTATGCCTATCCCAAGGAGGAACTGGACGCGCTGTATGCCGCGGTTACCGGCACAAGGATAGACAAGGTCGAGTTTATACACGATGTGCTCGTCAACACAATCCGGGAGAATTACCCGAACCGCTTCATCATTACGGCGCTGTGCTACGACGTGGTCAACGTCTATCTGCGCGCGATGGACGCGCTGAAGCGCCCGTACCTGGAGATGGGTGACAAGTACGCGGGGTTTATAGAAACCGAGGGAAGAATCAGCATCGATTCGCTGCTGGACGTGCTCTACCGGATCCGCGACGACGCGATTGCTTTCCTTACGAGCCTGACCCGCGAAGCGCCGGGCGATATAAGCCGTGTCGTCGCCTACATACACGAGCACTTTCGGGATCCGGATTTCTGCGCGAGCGCACTGGCCGAATCCTTCGGTATGTCACTGTCCAACCTGAGCCACCAGTTCAAGGCACAGACGCAATGGACCGTGTCGGACTACATCAACCACCTGAAAATCAATTACGCCAAGGAGATGCTCCGCGGAACCGGGCTTTCGGTCAGCGAGATCGCAGCGAAGCTGGGGTACATCCGGACATCGAGCTTCATCCGGAAATTCAAGCAGCACGAGAATCTGACCCCCGGCGAATACCGGGGCGCATTTGCCGAGAAATAGAAAGGAACGCAGTATGAGCAGACTACAAATCAATCCTGATGGGCTGGCGCTGGACGGACAGCCCTTTTACCTGGCCTCGGGTTCGCTGCACTATTTTCGTATACTGCCCGAGTACTGGGCCGAGCGGTTGGCGCTCATGAAGGACTTTGGCCTGACGGCTGTGCAAACATACGTCCCCTGGAATCTTCATGAACCCCGTCCGGGCGAATTCGATTTTTCGGGTATACTGGACCTGGGCGCTTTCGTGCGGCAGGCGGGAGAGGCGGGGCTGAAGGTGCTGCTGCGCCCCTCGCCCTACATCTGCTCGGAATGTGATTTCGGCGGGCTGCCATGGTGGCTGCTGCGTGATCCCGACATCGCGCTGCGCTGCGCCGACCCGGATTTCCTCGATGCGGTCGGCCGGTATTACGACCGCCTGTGCGATGTGTTCGTACCGTACCTCTCGACGCGGGGCGGGCCCATCATCATGGTCGCCGTCGAAAACGAGTACGGCAGCTACGGCACCGACAAAGACTACCTCACAGCCCTAATGGACATGCTGGCTGAGCGGGGAGTGGACGTACCCTTTTATACCGCCGACGGCCATGGGCTGCGCTGGCTTCGCTTGGGCAGCGTGCCGGGCGGCTGGGCGGGCGTCGACTACCGGATTGAGAGCGCCGAGGCTATCGCCCATCTGCGGGAATTCCAGCCCGACCGGCCGCCCCTCATCTGTGAGTACTGGAGCGGCTGCGCCAGCCACTGGGGAGAGCCCTTTAAGCCCCGCGACATACCGCCGGTCGCCAAGGCGTACCGCGAAGCGCTGGAGCTTAAGGGCCAGGTCAATTTCTATATGTTCGGCGGTGGGACCAACTTCGGCTTTTTTGGCGGAGCCAACGCGAACGGCACCGACCAGTACACGCCCGGCGCTCCGCCCATGTACAGGCCGCTCGTAACAAGCTACAACGTGGACGCGCTTCTTAGCGAGGACGGACGTCCCACGGCCAAATACTACGCCTGTCGCCGTGAGCTGGATGAATACATGGGCAGGCCGCCCCGCCCCGACGACCCGCCCCCGTCCCACGCGCAGTCGCTGCCCCCGGTGGTTCTCTCGCAGTGCGCTCCTCTTTTCCTGAATCTTGACGCGCTGTCCCGGCCCGTGACCGCGGCGGTTCCCCGCCGGATGGAGCAGCTTGACCAGGGATACGGTTTTCTGCTGTATACCGCTACGCTGCGCGGGCCGCAGGAGGAGCCGCTGCAGATTCATATTGACGGGCTGCGCGACCGGGCCACGGTCTATGTGGACGGGCAATTCCGGGGAACCTACATGACCTGCCAGCCCGAGCCCGAGTTCAAGATCGCCGTGCCCGGCGATTCCTGTCGGCTGGATATACTGGTGGAGAACATGGGCCGGATATGCTACGGGCGGAGTCTCAGGGACAGCAAGGGAATCCTGTCGGGCGTGCGCTGGGGTCACGCGTTCGTATACCACTGGCAGATGCGGCCTCTGCCGCTTGACAGACTTACTGGGCTTGCGTTTGGTGAAGGGGACGCGCCATCCGGACAGCCGGCTTTCTACCGTGGAACGTTTGAAGCCATGCCAGGGTTTGACTGCTTCGTGCGGCTGCCCGGCTGGGTCAAGGGCAACGTGTGGGTCAACGGGTTTCATCTTGGGCGGTACTGGAACCTGGGGCCCCAGGAGACGCTCTATGTTCCCGGAGCGCTACTCTCGCGGGAAAACGAGATCGTCGTATTCGAGCTGCACAGTCCGGGCCCGGGACGTGCCGCCGAACTGCTCGACCATCCGGTACTGGACGGCCCGATCCGGCCCGAATGCATGATGCCCGGGGTGGTATAGCGGAACCGAATAAACAGAACGCTCTGCGAACTTCCGCAGAGCGTTTTGTTTGAGGCTCACCGCCGCAGCTTTTTTTCTTTCAGTATTCGCAGCGCCGGTATCGGATTGTTGCAGGTCGCTAGGGTCGCGCCGCTTTCTATCATTTTATACACGCCGGCTTCGTCGTCCGGACAGTAGCACCATGGATCGATGTTCCTGCTCCGGAAGAAGTCGCACAGCTCCCTGCTCAGATCGCGCATATTGATGCCCGCGCTGTAGTAATGGGAATACGTATCCTCCGCGAAGTTTCTTAGATACGAGGCGGGGAACCCCTGCGTCTTTACCGCGTATGTTTGATGTGCGTAGGTGGTCATGTTGGCGTCAAAGCAGGTGATCACAGACCGCTGCGTCAGCCCGTACTCCCGGAGGAGTGCGATCACCTTGTCTACGACGCAGGCCCTGCAGTCCTTGATTTCTATATTCAGCAGAAGATTCCGGTCCTTCACGAGCGCAAGGAAATTGGCCAGTGTGGGGATTCTCGCGCCCGCGTATTCCTCTGAGAAATTGCCTCCCGCGTCGAGCCGCTGCAGTTCATCGAGCGTATAGCCCACCACCGCTCCGGTGCCATCCGTCGTCCTGTCTACCGTAGCGTCGTGGATGAGCACGAGATGGCCGTCCCTCGTCATCCATACGTCGGTCTCCAGCCCGTCTACCCCCAGATCGATGGCTCCCCTGAAGGAAACCATCGTATTTTCGGGATACAATGCCTTTGCGCCGCGATGACCGAATACCAGTATATTTTTTACGCTTTGGTCCCACATGAGCCTTGCCTCCTTACATCCCAATCTGATGGGATTGTAGCATACCGGCAGACAGATGGAAAGCGGGACAGCACGTTCCCCGGGTGTATGCCGTCCGGCGCTCCGCTAACCGTTGCGGCGCGGCGCGCATACGATGTATCCCACCCCTATAGACAGGAGGTTATGATTGATTTGAAAAAATATTTCTGTTGGCGTTTGCCGCGTTTCTTCTGGTTTCACTGGGCATGACCGCGCGTGCCGCCGGTTCGGGCCCTGTTCGGATGGGTGAAGCCGTGCAGGATCAGGCGCTTATGCTTCGCCTGCTGCGGTGTCCGACGCCCACGCCTACACCAACGCCCACGCCGACTCCGACTCCGACTCCTACCCCCACACCGACCCTAACGCCCACGGTAGCGCCCACCGCCGTGCCGCCGCCCGACCAGTGTGGTATCTGTGTGTGCCTGTGCATACTGTGGGCTGTCGTCGTAGGGATTGCGCTGCTGCTTGGATTCCTCGCCGGATTCTGCGCGGGGGCCCGTTGCGCGGCCAAACAGCAAAGGTCTGGTCATCGCTGCGGCTGACGCCGCCCGCAAGGGTAACTGATGAGCCGCCGGGATTCCGGCGGCTTTTTCTTTTACCGGAGGTTGAGTGCCTAAGAACTGTGGTATCGCTGTCACTTGCTTCACGGTCACTAGGGGCCACAGGGTGTATTTTGCGCAAAAAAAATGCTACCGCATAATTGATGGAAATATCAACCGGGCCGCTGTATTCGCGTCATTTTTGGATGTATGGTAAATGAGTATACCCGGCGCAATAGTCGTCGCTCCATAGCTGGGCTTCGATATAGTAGTGCTTTTCCGCGATCTCTTTCATATATTCGTCGAGCGTACCGCGATAACCGCGCATCGATTCCGCCAGCGTTTCCTTTGTCACCATTACCGGAGTACCGCCTCTTCGCAGAACCGCGCTGCTGTCCCCGTATGTAAAGCTGATATACTCGGACGGTATTTTCGCGAGCGGTATTTTAGCAATCAGGCCGTTACCGAACCATTTGAGCAAATAGTCGCTTCCATGGAGCACAAAAGACAGCGGATGCTCGGTCTTCGGGTTGCCGCCCAGCGATAGAAAAGCGCTGTGAAGGAACCTGTCGGCCTGCATCCTGAGCGGATAGTAGTTTATGAAGTCAGCAAAACGGTAGAACGCGGTGGTATCGGCGTTCTCCGCGGCCAGACGCCTGGCCAGAGCGAAGGCTTCTTCCTCCGGGAGCCGCATTATGTTTTGAAACGGCGCACAATTGGGATGGCAGTAATTCACGATATATAGATCATCAATGCGTATCATGATAGCGCCTTCTTAGGACTTTGTCGGATGTCCGCTTTCGATCCGTATGCGGCTGTTGAGTATAGCGGCGGTCAGTTAAGCTCGTCCAGCGTCAGATCGAAGCTGGGTACGAACTCGGCCATGAAGTCGGCGACCTCGGGGAGACCAAGGGCGCTGATCGTGCGCTCGATCGACTGCCGGGCGCGGATGAATTCGGTGTTGCCGGCCTTCTCCTCCTCGATGCACTTAAGAAGCGCGCAGATGCGGTCGGCGGCTTTGACGATCCGGTGCTCCTCGCCTTCCTCCTGCAAGATGAGCGGCGCGTAGTCGTGCCGGAGATCGTCGGGCAGCATACGCAGTATCCGATCGCACGCGACGCCTTCGATGCGCTTGTATGCTTCCTTGATCTCGGGGTTGAAGTACTTGATGGGCGTAGCCAGATCCCCGGTGATGACCTCACTCGCCTCGTGGTAGACCGACAGCGCCAGCACCCGCTCGGGATCAACCGCCCCGCCGTATCGGCGGTTGCGTATGAGCGCCAGCGCGTGGGCAACCATCGCCACCTGCAGGCTGTGTTCCGCGATATTCTCGGGCCGCGTGTTGCGCATAAGGCCCCAGCGCAGTATGAATTTCATACGGGCCATATAGGCGAAAAAGTGGCTTGCCATGGTCTCCTCCCGCCCCTTGACATGAGGGGTCTTTTCCGTTTATACTATCGGTAATCTCATATAGTCGGTCCGCTGGGGGAGCTTATTGCTGAGAGGCAGTCGTCTGCCAACCCTTGGAACCTGTCAGGATAATTCCTGCGTAGGGAAGCGCCCAGGCCGCATTGGCCTTCGCTTCCCGTATACAGACGCTGTATACGGGTTTTGTATCCTCCGGCGATCGAAAATAAATTACCGAAACGGGGGAATACAAATGTCGGCTTGGTTCACTCAGCTCATCGAAGGCATCCAGTCGCTGAGCGCGGCGGTTTGGATCATACTCGCAAGCCTGATCCTTCTTGGCGCGCTGCTCCTTTTCCTTCGCCGCCAGCGGTGGTCGGCACGCATGATATCGGTGGGCGCGCTGTCGGTCGCGATGGCGTTCCTGCTGTCCTACATCGTCGTATACCGCATGCCCTACGGGGGGAGCATCACCCCGGCTTCGATGCTGCCGATCCTCGCGTACGGCTGGGTATTCGGACCGGGGCCGGGTATAGCCGCCGGGCTCGTGTACGGATGCCTGCAGCTAATACAGGACCCGGTCATCGTGCATCCGGCGCAGGTGCTGCTTGACTATATCTTTCCCTTCGCCGCGCTGGGGCTTGCGGGCCTATTCCCTAAAAGACTGTGGCTGGGCATCCTCACGGCCGCGTTCGCGCGATTCGTGTTCCACTACCTGGCGGGATTCCTCTTCTGGGGAGAGTACGCACCCGAAGGACAGCCCGCAATGCTGTACTCGCTGCTCTATAACGGATCCTACATGCTGCCCGAAACCGCGGTGTGCCTCGCGATCGCATACATCCCCGCGGTGCGGCGCGTGCTGCCCCGGCTGCGCGGCGCGGCTGCCGCGAAGCGTTAGCGCGGCAGCGTCAGAATCCTATCATATACCGCCGGTTTTTCGCGGGCCGGGCGGCGATCTCGGCGCGTTTCTGTTCGAATCCCGGCCGCCCCAGCAAAGCGAACGTAGAGATTTTGCCCTCCTCCACGCCGGGCTGGTCGAACGCGTCGATGCCGATGAGCTCTCCGGCCACTGCGGTCTGTACCTCGAAGAAGTAGAGAAGCTGGCCGATTGTAAAGGCGTTAATTTCGGGCAGCGTGATTGTCTGGTTGAGCTTGCCGGCCTTGGTGAGCGCGAACTCGGTGGCCATGCGCTCAGCGTTCATGAGCTCGCCCATCGTGTGGCCGCTGAGGAAATGCAGGTCGGGGATATGCGGATACCCCTCTGGGATGGCTACGTCGCTGCGGAATGCGCCCACGCCAAGCAACGTGATGACCTTGTCGAATGGGCCCTCGGTATAGAGCTGCACCTGGCTGTGCTGGTCGGTCACCCCGAGCGCCTTGACGGGCGTCTGACCGGCATGGATTACACGGCCCCGCTGCGTATATTTCTTACCCAAAGATTCGGCCCAAAGCTGCGCGTACCAGTCCGAGACGGTCTTGAGGGAATCCGAGTAGGGCATCATGACCTGTATATTTTTGCCCTTGCGGGTCATCGTAAGGGCCATGAGAGCGCCGGACATCCAGCCCGGATTCGTCCTTATGTCCTCGCGGGCGCACAGCTCGTCCATCCACGCCGCGCCGGAGAGCAGTTCCTCTATATCGATTCCGCATACCGCGGCGGGCAGCAGGCCTACCGGGGACAGCTCAGAGAACCGACCGCCCACGCCGTCGGGAATCACGAACGTTTTGAGCGAATCCTCCTGCGCGATGCGTATAAGGTTGCCCTTTTTCTTGTCGGTGGTCGCGATGACGTGATGCCTCCAGCGGTCGCCCACCGCGCCGCGCAGCATGTCGCGCGCGATCAGGAACTGCGACATGGTTTCCGACGTGTTGCCCGACTTCGTGACGACATTGAAGCACGTTCTTGCCGGATCAAGCATCGTAAGGAGAGCATTCATCCGCTCTGGATCGACATTGTCCTCTATGAACAGGCGGGGTCCGCCGCCGCGCTCCTCGCGGGAAACGAGGTTATAGAAAGGATGGCCAAGCGCTTCATGCACCGCGATGGGCCCGAGCGCTGATCCGCCGATGCCCAGCACGACGAAGTTATCAAACTTCCTGCGCACGCGGGCCGCGGTTCGCAGTATGTCTGCCACGACGGTTTTCTGGCTGTGGGGGAGACGGGTCCACGCCAGCATCCGCGAAGGCCGTCCCCATTTGCGCGACAGAGATTCGCGGGCCTTGGAGATCCGGGGCATCATGGCATTAAGATCGTCCTCGGAAATCGCGCCGACCGATTTTCTGAAACCAGGATCCTGCGCGGATGCGTCGATAAACGAATCCATAAGATTGCTAAAATCGTAGATGAGCGTCATTTCCTTTTTCCAAAGGGCGTCCTCGTAGCGTCTCATGAGCGGCAGTTCCTTTCCAATCATATTACCCGGATATTATACATGGATTAGCGAGAAATGAAAAGTATTCGCGCTATATTCTAAATCACTAATATTCAAAAGCGGTTTTCGTGCTGGTGTGTCTGCCTGGCTATGATTGACGCCGGGATGTAGTGGTCCCAGAGTAATACATATCACAGGGCAGGGGCTATAGCCCGTTGGTGATTGATTCTTCAGGTTATCTGTACTACAATAGCATAAAAATGGTTGACATGCATTGATGTTGGAGCGATCCCATGCAAAACTGTATACAGGCGGGTGTGGGCGTCCTTTTTTTGTGCCAAAATGTAACTTGTGTTCCGCGGGAAAAGTCCACATTGCCGTGCATGGACCATAAAACGCCGATTCGGTAGGGAAAAAAGACATTTTCGGCGCTGGCCGCTGTGTATTTATGCGCAATATCGCGCCGTCTCTGGTAAAGTTTTTCCTTGCGCCGGGCGGCTCGTATTGTCTATAATGAACATTAAGGAATCAGTGGGGAGAGCGTGAATGATGAGATACCGGGTCATCGCCTGCAAGGTGCTGATGCGTGAGTTGTATATGCTGGCCGCGCATGCCCAAAGCACGGTGGAAATATCGCTGATGCGGCAGCAGCTTCACAATACGCCCGATCTGCTCCGGGAAAGCGTACAGCGCGAAATTGACCGCACGGAGGCTGGGGACACCGACTTCGACGCGATACTGCTGGGATACTGTTTGTGCAGCAACGGCATCGTGGGACTTCGCGCGAAAAAGACACCGCTGGTAGTCGCCCGGGGACACGACTGTATCACGCTGCTGCTGGGATCCAGGCAGCGATATCACGAATTGTTCCATGGCCGGGAGGGGGGTATATACTGGTACTCTCCGGGCTGGATTGAGCACACACTGCAGCCGGGGCGGGAGCGCTTCGAGCGAGTATACGCCGAGTATCTGTCCAAATACGGAGAGGATAACGCGCGGTATCTGATGGAAACAGAGCAGGGCTGGATGAAAAAATACAGCTGCGCCACGTATGTATCCTGGCCCACTCTCTGGAGTCCCGGTCAGGCTGCCTATACGCGGGACTGCGCGGATTACTTGGGGTGGAGCTACGAGGAGTACCGCGGCGACGACGCGCTGGCGCGCCGACTGCTGGAGGGAGACTGGAACGAGGAGGATTTTCTGGTGGTGCCGCCGGGCTGCACGATCGAGCCCAGCTACGACGAGCGAATCATCAGAGCCGTATAAATGAAAAAGACCGACACAAGAACCGGCATAAACGCATGGATTACACCGCCGTCAGGCTGCTCGTGGAGCAGGCTCCTCGTCCGGATGCTGTGGCTTTCCCTTTTTCCGCTGACGCTGCTGACGGTCGAGTGGGCCGCGGCCAACCCGCGCGCAGTAGAGACGATCTATTCGCGCCGCGTCTATCCGTTCATATCCCAGGCATGGGGCTTTCTTTTCGGTTGGGTTCCATTTTCTGCATTTGAGATACTGGTCTATGCCGCGCTGCTGCTTACCGCCGGACTGGTGGTCTATACGCTGGTCCGAGTCGTTGCCGGGCCGCACAGGCTCTACAGGCTGGCAAACCTCGTCGTGGGGCTTGCGCTGGCCGCGACCGTGCTGTACGCGATGTTTATCGGATTTTGGGGTCTTAATTACCATAGGATGCCGCTTGCCGACAGGCTGGGCTGGGACGCCCGCCCTTCCTCGGCCGGGGAGCTCGCCGATCTGTGCGAGGAGCTTATTTTGCGCGCGAACGCGATTCGCATGACGCTTCCCGATGACGAAAATGGCGTGGTGGCGCCGTCTCTTGCCAAGGAGGAAGTACTCGCGCTCATTCCCGCCGCCTACGAGAAGCTCAGCGACACGATCGAATGGATGGGCGGGCGGTACGCCGCGCCCAAGCCCGTACTGGCCTCGCGCCTCATGTGCTTTACCGAGATTACCGGTATATTCTCGCCCTTCACGCTGGAGGCGAATGTCAACGTGGCCGTCCCGTATCCGCTTCTGGGAGCGACCGCCGCGCATGAAGCGGCCCACCAGCGGGGCTTTGCCCGGGAGGACGAGGCCAATTTCATCGCGTTTATGGCATGCCGTGCTTCAGACGATGCGTATCTTGCGTATTCGGGACTGCTGCTGGCGGCTATACACTC
>JAAYXU010000186.1 GCA_012515725.1 Clostridiales bacterium
ATTCCACAGATCCATCCGGTAACATCCTCCTATCGGTACATGACGACCGCGTTACCCATTGCGACGACCATAAATATAAGCAGGAACAGAAACGCCGCCACCATAAGCATCGCGAGAATCCATAGCAGTACGAGGCCCGCGTAGTCCTCAAGGCAGCGTCCGATCCGCTCAGCGCCCAGCGGCCCGGCCAGAGCCGCGCTGAGGCGCAGGGCCAGCATATACGAGAGCAGTGTGATTAGGGGCTGCGCTATGAGAGCAAGCAGCGTTATGAGACCCAGTGTCCCCACCGCGTTTTTTACCATTACCGATCCGGCCGTCATTAGCTCCACCAGATCCGAGAACATACCTCCCACGACCGGCACGATGGTGTCGACGGTATATTTAGCTGTCCGTATCGATATGCCGTCATACCCCGCCAGTGACACGCCCTGAATCGACACAATCGCTGTAAGCGCAGTCATCACGGAACCCATCGTCCACTTACAGAGGGATTTGAGGAAGTTTATAAGACTCGTAAGGTTTTTTTCAAGCGCCAGATGATTGAGAAGCACCAGCACCGCCGCGCCCAGTATGATGGGCAGTATAGCGCGCTCCACCACCGCGGCCAGCACCCGCGACATAATAACCAGCGTGGGCTGCAGTCCCGCGGCTGACGCCAGACCGCCGGTGGCTGCCAGAAGCGTCATCAATATCGGCAGCAGGAAATCAAAAAAGCCAAGCATACTCCCGACCGCGTCCCCGCAGATCGTGTAGATAGACAGGAAAGACCAGCCGATCAGCGATACGATGCACAGATAGAGCACGAGGGAGGCGCCGCCGCTTATCTGCCATGAGCCCATCGCGCCGGAAATATGCTGCAGTATAGCCGAAAATATAATAATAACTAGCAGCTGCAGCGTGAGCGTAAATGTCCTGCGCAGCGAAGCGGGCACGAGCATTGCTCCCGACTCGACGAGCGCTCTGAGAGCCCCGCCGACGTCTCCTGCCAGCAGCTCCCGAACCGACTGTCCCGCGTCTCCGGAGCGCAGATCCGTACCCGCAAGATATCCGCTCCACGAATCCCAGTCGATCTCATCAAGGCTGGATTCGATCGCGCTTTCTATCTGCCTGGCCGCATCCCGGCTGCCGGGCGGCTCGGCGCTCGCGGCGGCGGGAAAGAGCGTCCCGAGAAGCAGGGCCCCGGCAAGGACGAACCGCAATCTGCTCATGACTGCGGCAGGAACTGCAGTATGAGCTGGACCATATTGAGAAGCAGCGGCACCGTCATGCCCAGCATGATCACCTTGCCCCCCAGCTCAATCTTCTGGGCAATGGCCTCCTCACCAGCGTCCTTGCACACCTGCGCCGCGAACTGCGCGATGAGTGCGATACCGGTCACCTTGAGCGCGACGCTGAAAAAATCGGCGGATCCCTCCATACTGCCCGCGATACCCTCCAGCGCCCGCATCACAGGCCGTATCTCAAGGAGCAGCCATACGAAGAGGATCACGCCGGTCGCTACGCTCACGAGCAGCGCCAGATCGGGCCGCTCCTTGCGCAGCATGACCGCGAGCACAGCACCCACTATGCCAACTCCCGCCATCTTGAACACGTCGGCCATGCTCATTGCAGATTGAACACATCCTTCACGCTGGCAAAAAGATCGGATATGAGATTGATGACCATGAGCAGCACGATAACAAGACCGGCCAGCGTCGTCATCATCGCCATTTCCTCCCGACCCGACCTTACCAGCACCTGATTGAGAACTGATACCAGTATCCCGATGGCCGCGATTTTGAATATGAGATCCACACTCATTCGTTGATCCCCCAGCTCTATGCCAGTATTATGACGAACCCAAGACCCGTAAGAAATCCGATCCGCATGAGAAGCGCTTTTTTCCGCGCACATTCCTCGACCGCCTCGCGACGCTGCTTCTCTATGAGTTCCGCCGAGTAAGAAAGATGCCGGTTCAGTGCGCCCGACTCGCCGGCCTCCAGGCCGCCTCCCAGATGCCGGAGCGCGGCCACGTCCGGTTCGCGCAGCGCGGAGGCGTAGGCGCTGCGCTCCATGCACCAGGAGACGGCTCTGTTCCACGTATGGGAGAACCGCTGCGACGGATTGGCCGCGGCGTTACGCCTAAGCACGCCAAGGAGTTCGCCGACGAACGGATGAAGACTGCGCTCACCATACCTTCTCATCCATTCTCCGGGCGTCAACAGAAGCGCCCCCATCGAGGAACTCATATCGGCCGCCATCGCGCGCAGCTCCTCCAGCAGCGCCGCCCTGACCTGATACCGGGCGGCCATATACAGCCCCCAGCCATTGCTGAGCGTAAAGAGAACAGCGATCCCCAGCCACTTAAAGAGCATTTACGGCACGCTCCCCTCGTACGATCTGCGCGACAGCGCCGGGCGTCTCGGGGCCCAGCAGAGCGTACAGGTCGAATATCGCTTCCTCTGCCAGCAGCCGCAGCGACGGGCGCCGAAAAGCGTCCCGGATCCCCGCGGCGTGGGCTGACGCCACCACGGCCACACCGGCGTTACGGGCCTCGATAAGCGCCCGGGCGTCGTCCTCCGAGCCGATCTCGTCGGTGATAACGACTCGGGGGGCAAGCGATCGGATCGCCCAGAGCAGCCCCTCGGCCTTGGGACATCCATCCAATATGTCGGTACGCACCCCTACATCCATCGCAGCCGTTCCCTCACGGCACCCCCCGATCTCCCCGCGCTCGTCGATGATGGCCACCCGGACGCCGCCGCGCCTGGGCGCTCCGTCGCTCAGCTGTCTGGCTATATCGCGTATCATCGTGGTCTTTCCCATACCGGGTACCGAAAGGATCAGCGTACTGCGAAGCTGTCCGCTCCCCGGACAGATATGGCCCATGAGCGCGTCCGCCGCTCCGGTAACGGCGCGGACGATGCGGATATTCAGAGATGTGACCGCCTTCATGTGCGTGATTCTGCCCCGCGTACAGGCTACCTCGCCGCCCAGCCCTACCCGGTAGCCGCCCGGCAGCGTCAGATAGCCCCGCGCGATATCATCAGCGCGGGCATAGGGCGCGTGGCCGGTAATCGCCTCAAAAACCTGCCTGCACTCCCCCGCGCGCAGCCTGACCGCTCTCTCGGGCGTGCCGGTAACCGTTCCTTCCTCCCTGAGAAAGCCGTCGGTTAAGCCTAAGATTCCAACCGGACCTACGGCCGGAATGCGTATCTCGCGCACGGCGGCCGCGTCCCGCAGCTCCATAGCCAGCAGGGCCTGCCGCAGCGCCTGGGGCATGAGCGGCGGTATATCCAGTTGCCAACGGGGACGCTCGGGAACCATGTCTTCACATCCTCGCTATCATGTATATGTACATATTGATAGGGTTATCACCTCTTATTTTCTACTTTCCCGCCTGCGATTACTCCGCGCCTGCGGCGTCCCTGCATTTAAAGCCCGGCAGAGGGAGGGGCTAATGGGTATGAAAAAAGCACTCATTGTTGAGTGCTTGGTTCATCTGGGTGTTTAGCTCAACACGTAATTGATGTCTTCTAAACTAATTCCGCAATCCGTACACCAGTCCTTGGGAGAACTGCCAAAATCGATTATAGGATGTTGTGGATCTGTTGCGTCAACAACCGACCCGATACGCCCGTCCTTCATGAGAACGCGATCAAATTCTTTAACCAGCAACTAATCCACCTCCTTTATGTATACCATAGTCACCCATGTTTTACCGTTATTGCTTTTCCTTTCGATAACTACATTTGCCGGCTTCCCCTTCAGTCCATATAAAACTGATTTGCTTGGTTCACTGGACCGCTAATTCAGGCTATGGGGAGCCCCTGTTTGTAGGCTTCTCGGGCCTGGTTGAGGCTCATGTGGTTTGCGCCGCCCGCAAAATCGGGGTCGTCGTTCTGCACACCATCATCCTGCCAACCACAAACGTCACAGATTTCGAAAAACGGTTCTTCGCTATATCAAGTGGGTAATGCCAAAACCAGACCCGCAGCTTCAAGGTAGATCATAGTGATAAAATTCTTGATGTTGCGGAAGCCTCGTGCCCGCCGCTTGATTTCCTGAATGCGGCTGTTCAGTCCTTCCATTGCCCCGGATGTAAGCCGTGAGATGAAGTATCGCAGAATCCCGTCCCAGTGTCTTTTGACGGTTTTGGCGAATTGCTTAATCGGTGCAAT
>JAAYXU010000187.1 GCA_012515725.1 Clostridiales bacterium
CGTACCGGGGCGCAAGCAGCCCGGCACCGGCGAGATCAATTACCGGAACGTGTTCCGGGCGATCCGCGATACGGGATACAGCGGCTTTGTGGTGTTCGAGTGCGGCCTTACCGAGGACGTGGACGTGGTCTGTCCGAAAATGTGGGCGCTGCTGGAGGACGAGTAATAGGGAGATATCCGGTTACGAACTGCGGAGAGCAAAAAGCGGGCGGGTTAAAAACCCGCCCGCTCCGTTTTTATGCGGACTGCTACCGGTACAGATCGCACCGCACGACGGCCTGGTCGCGCCGCGCGCCCACGCCGATCATCGCGACCGGCACGCCGGTCAGCTCCTCTATGCGCTCGAGATAGAGGCGGGCCGCCTCGGGCAGCTCATCGTAGCGGGTGACGTCCGATATCTGGTCGGTCCAGCCTGGAAGCTCCTCATAGACGGGTTCATACTGCCCCAGCTCCTCCCACCGGGCCGGGAATCGGTCGGTCACGACGCCGCCGCGGCGGTAACCGGTGCAGATTTTGACGCGGTCAATCCCGCCCAGGGTGTCCATACGGCTCACGGCCAGATGAGTAAGGCCATTGACGCGGGCCGCGAAACGCAGTATGACGGCGTCCAGCCACCCGCATCGCCGGGGCCGACCGGTGGTCGCGCCGTATTCGTGGCCCTTTTCCCGTATCCACTGCCCGGTTTCGTCCAGCAGCTCTGTTACAAAGGGACCTTTGCCCACCCGGGTCGTGTAGGCTTTGACGACGCCCGCCACACTGTGGATCGCCGCAGGGCCTACGCCCGCGCCCACGCAAACGCCGCCCGCGATCGGGTGCGAGCTGGTTACATACGGATAAGTACCCACATCGAGATCGAGGAGCGTTCCCTGCGCGCCTTCAAAGAGCACATTGTCCCCGGCCTCGATGCGCTCGTGCAGAAGCCATATCGTGTCGGTCACATAGGGGCGTATCCGCTGCGCGCAGGCCCGGTACTCGTCTAGTATCGGCTCTACGGCCAGCGGCTCGCCGTCGTAAACGCGGGTGATGATCCTGTTTTTCTCGTCCATGACGCGCCGCAGCTTGCTCTCAAATACCGTGTCGTCAATAAGGTCGCAGATTCGTATGCCCGACCGCTCGGCCTTATCCATGTAGGCAGGGCCGATACCCCTGCGGGTGGTTCCGATATCTGCATCGCCGCGGGCGGCCTCTCCCAGAGCGTCCAGCGCCCGGTGATGGGGGAGCACGACCTGCGCCCTGAGGCTGACGCGCAGTCCCGACATATCGAGTCCGCGCCCGGCCAGCTCATCCATTTCCGCTGCCAGCGACACGGGATCGATTACGGTTCCGTGCGCCAGAATGCTCAGCGTGCGCGGATTAAATATACCCGATGGTACGAGGTGGAGCTTATACTGCTCGCTGCCGATTTCAACGGTATGCCCGGCGTTGTTGCCGCCCTGGTAGCGAACCACCACGTCCGCGCCGGTGGCCAGAAAGTCCACAAACCGTCCTTTTCCCTCGTCGCCCCACTGGGTTCCTACCACTGCCACATTTGCCATACTATCAACACCTCATTACAGAATATGCGGGGATCAGGACAAAGACTGGCCCATGATGCCGCGGGCGGCGATAACTCCCGTGACCGAGGCCTGCATGAGTCCGCGCGTGACGCCCGCGCCGTCGCCTATCGCATAAAAGCCCGCAAGCGCGGTCTCAAATACCGGACTGACCTTTACCTTGGACGAGTAGAACTTGACCTCCACGCCATAAAGCAGCGTATTGCGGGATACGAGTCCCGGCGCTATCTTGTCGAACGCGCGCATCGCCTCCATGATGGAGGTCATATGGCGCTGTGGAAGTACGAACGACAGATCCCCGGGGACCGCTTCCGTGTATGTGGGAACCGTCGTGGATTTGTTTAGCCGGCTCCACGTGGTGCGGCGGCCCATCTCCAGATCGCCCCAGCGCTGTATCATGACGCCGCCGCCGGTGAGCATGTTTCCAAGCTGCGCGATGTACTTCCCATAGGCGATCGGCTGGTCGAACGGCTCGGTAAACCGCGTCGATACCAGCAGCGCGAAGTTCGTATTGCCGGTGCGCTTCTCAGGCTCCGCGTAGCTGTGACCGTTGACGACGGCTATGCCGCCCTCGTAGTACTCGCCCGACACGACGCCGCCGGGATTCATGCAGAATGTCCGTACCCGGTTTTCAAACGTATCGGAATAGTATACGAGCTTCGCCTCGTACAGATGCCGGGTCAGGTGATCCATAACGGCGTTGGGCACCTCGACACGAACGCCTATATCCACCTCGTTGCTTACGGTTTCGAGGCCGTGGGCCCGGCAGATATCGGTCAGCCACTGCGCCCCGGCTCTGCCCGGGGCGGCGATGACGTGATCGGCGTATATGGTTTCAGGCTGGCCGCCGCGCGTCTCGATGACGAGTCCCCGCACCCTGTCCGCCTCCACGATGAGATCACGCGCGGTCGTCATGGGCAGGAACGAAAACCCCGGCCGCTCCTCGAGCGTCCTGTACATAGCGCGCAGTACCTCAAACGCGTGATCGGTGCCCATATGGCGCACAGGGCAGCGGATGAGCTGTATGTTGTGGCGGCTGGCTTCGTAGTCGATCGCGTCGACCTCGGGCCCGATGCCGTGCACAGTGCCGGCAGCGCCGAATGAAACATACTGGGCGTCTACGTATGAGATAAGCCGGTCTGCGGTCTGTCTGGACTGGTAATCAAGAATCCTCCCGCCCACATCGGGGCTAAGAGAGAGTTTGCCGTCGGAAAACGCGCCCGCGCCCGACCAGCCGTGCAGTATCGAGCACGGGTCGCACTGCATGCAGTGGCCTGTCGTCCGCGCCGGGCATATCCGTTTGTCGATATGATGGCCGTTGTCCACCATGAGTACGCGTCGGTCCGGATCCTGGGCGGTAAGCTCAAGCGCGGCGAATATGCCCGCCGGGCCCGCACCTGCGATTACGCAGTCGTAGTGTTTGCTTTGCATGATACCACCGTTTCACAGGGCGAAATTGTGTGTTGCTGAAACCCACATAAACCCACGTTATAATAGTATAGAAAGCGTTGGTTGTCAATCCTCATAAAAAAGGGGCGACGCCCGCGCCGCCCCTTACAAACCGTGTTACCCTAACTTACTCCTCTATGGCCGCGGGCTGCCCGTTTATGCGGCGGATGAGTTCCGGATCGAACTTCGGCTTCCGGCCGTAGGTATAAAGCCCGTTGACTTCCTGCTCGATGTCGTAGAGCTGCGTATAGCAGAACGCGCATATGCGCGGATTGCGCAGGAGCGCCGTGGTCAGAGCCTCGTAGCGGCTCAGGAACTCCGTCTCGGTCTGCGGTCTCTTTCCGTATCCCCAGGCTTTCGCGTCGGCCTGTCCGGGATTCCACCATATACCGCCGTATTCACTGACGAAGTACGGCTGCCCGCCGTAGCGCTGGCGGTCGGGGAACGTGACATAAAGCCCCATATCCTCCCTCGAGGGGTCGTAGCGGGGCGCGAAGACCGCCGGGTTCTGCTCATAATCGTGTATGTCGAATATATCGGTTTCCACATGGTAGTTGCCGCTCGTATCGATGACCGGACGCGTGGGGTCCAGCGCCTTGGTCGTGCGGTATACGGCCGAGAGCACATTGTCGTCCTGCCGGGTTCCGTTCCGGTCCCACGTTTCGTTGAACGGACACCATCCCACGAGCGCCGGATGGTTGAAGTCGCGCTCCACCGATTCCAGCCACTCGGGCAGGAAACGCATAAGACCCGCGGGCGTCGTGATATCCAGGCCCCAGCTCGCGTGCTCGCCCCATACGAGATACCCCAGGCGGTCGGCCCAGTACAGGAACCGGGGCTCGAATATCTTCTGGTGCAGCCGCGCGCCATTGAATCCCATCGCCATCGACCGCTCGATATCCCGTCTGAGCTCTTCGTCGGAGGGCGCGGTATAGATACCGTCGGGATAGTAGCCCTGATCGAGCACCAGCCGCTGGAATACCGGTCTGCCGTTTATGCGGATCGCCGCGCCCGACCAGTCGAGGCTGCGCAGGCCGAAATAGCTGCGCACACTGTCCAGCGCCGCTCCGTCCCGCGTGAGCGTGAGCTCCAGATCGTAGAGAGCCGGATCTCCCGGCGCCCAGAGCCTGACCGGCGAGAGCGCAACCGTCTGCGTTACGCTGGCCTGTCCTGCGTCCGCGACGCTTTCCCCGGCGAGCGCCCCGTCCCACAGCGCCCGTACCGCCAAGCGGCATCCGCTCGTGTCTCCCGAAAGGCGCGTTTCCACCGTAACGCGGCCGCTGCCAGCGTCGGGCACGAGCCGCAGCGACGCGATTGAGAGCGCGGGCACGCGCTCCAGCCATACCGTTTGCCAGATGCCGGTCGTGCGGGTATAGTCGCAGTGGTGCGAGGCGTACAGCGCGCTCTGCTTGCCGCGGGGCTGCAGGCCCGAGCGCACGTCATCGCGCGCGCACACGGTCAGCGTGTTTTCGCCGCCGCAAAGAAGATCGGTAATATCGAAACAGAACGATGTGTAGCCGCCGCGGTGCTTACCTGCGGAAACGCCGTTCACCCATACCTCGGTATCGTAGTCCACCGCGCCAAAATGGAGTATCGTCCTGCTTCCGGCCCAGTCGGCCGGAACCTCGAATACGCGGCGATACCATACCGCCGCCATAAAATCTGTGTGTGCGACGCCCGAGAGGCGGCTTTCGGGGCAGAACGGTACGGTGATTTGGCCGCCGAGGGGTGATGTGATAAGTCCGCGCTCGCGGCCGCTGTCGCCGCTGTCGATTTCAAACTCCCATACGCCGTTGAGATTGATCCAGTCCTCGCGCGCAAATTGGGGACGCGGGTACTCGGGACGGGGGATGGCGGTATGTTCCATATGCGATTCCTCCTTGTGTTTGCGTGTTTGGCCACAGGTGTATTATAATGCTTATATAATAGGAATAAAATCGAAAATATTGCTATTGCGGTGAGGAAAAGAAGCATGACCGAGGATATCGTAAACTTTGCGGGGCTGTGGCGCGGGGATCTGCCCTTTCGCACCGAGATGGCCGGCGTTTCCTACTGTGACGGATCGTACCGGATCCGCCGCAAGCGCTCCCCTATATACGTTTTCGAGTACGTGGAGCGGGGAGAGGGAAGGGTGCGGGTCGACGGTCGGGAGTTTATCGCGCGGGCAGGAGACGTGTATCTGCTGCCGCGGGGCAGCGACCACGAGTACGCGTCCAGCCGCACGAATCCCTGGGTCAAGATGTGGGTGAACGCGTCGGGCCCGCTGCTGGACAGCCTTATACCGCTCTACGGGCTTAGTTCGGTATACCATGTGCCGGGCTACGACGCGCACATGCTGTTTGAGCGAATCCTCACGGCGGCGCGAAGCGGCGGGGACGCGCGGGACATATTCGGGCGGATCGCCCTTCTTTGCCACGAGCTTCTTATCGGGCTGGCCGCGCGTGTGGGCCGCGGGGCGGCTGACGTTTCAGAGGAGGCCGAAGCGCTGCGCGGGTTTCTCGATCGGAGCGTAGAGTCAGATGTCAGCGTTGCCGATATGGCGGCGCGTATTTACCGCTCGCCTTCTCAGACCATCCGCCTGTTCCGGGAAACGTACGGCGTGACGCCCTACCGCTACCTGATAGAGCGGCGCATGGATGCGGCCCGCCTGATGCTGCGCGACACGAGCCTGCCCGTCAAGCAAATCGCCTACCGGCTCCGTTTTGCGGACGAGCACTATTTTTCCAACCAGTTCCGGCTGCGCGCGGGCGTTACGCCCACCGCGTACCGGGCGGGGGAGCGGCGCGGCGCAGGCCGCGAAGCGGGGAAGGGTAAGGTATAAATAAAAG
>JAAYXU010000188.1 GCA_012515725.1 Clostridiales bacterium
GGAGGCTCTCATGGCGGAGTATATCACGCTCAACGAGCGTATTCCGGTACGCAAATCCTATGACGTCATTGTCGCCGGAGGCGGCGTGGCGGGCGTCGCGGCGGCGCTCGCGGCCGTCCGCGCGGGCAAATCCGTGCTGCTCATGGAAAAAAGCCTGATGCTGGGCGGTCTTGCGACGCTGGGGCTTATCAATCTGTTTGTCCCGATGTGCAACGGCCGGGGCAGGCAGATCATAAAGGGCATGGCCGAGGAGATGCTGCGGCTTTCGGTCCGGTACGGCTACGATACGCTTCCCGACGAGTGGAGGAGCGGCGAGCCGGGTCCCGGCGCGAAAACCCGCTACATGACGCGCTATGACCCGAACATATTCGCTATGGCGCTGCTGGAGCAGCTCCTTGGCGAGGGCGTAGATGTTCTATTCGACACCGTCGCGGCCCGTCCCATTATGGAGGGCGGGCGCTGCCGCGGTCTTGTCGTAGAGAACAAGGGCGGGCGCGAATTCTACGGCGCGTCGGTCGTCGTCGACACGACCGGCGACGGCGATATACTGTTCCGCGCGGGCGTTCCGGTGGTTCAGGGGACGAACTACTTCACATACGTGGCGCAGGCGATCAGTCTGGAGAGCTGCCTGAAGGCCGCCGAGTCGGGCGACATAGGCAACGCGGTTTTCTATCGCCACGGCGGCGGCGCCAATCTCTACGGCAAGAATCATCCCGAAGGCATGAAGTTATATAAGGGCGTAACGGCAGAGGAGGTCACCGAGTACGTGGTGAAGAACCAGCGTATTCTGATGGACAGCCTCAGGGACGAGCCGCGCGGCTCGCGCGCCGTCACGATGCTGCCCGGAATGCCGCAATTTCGCACCGTACGGCATATCGACGGCGGCTACACGCTGCGCGTGTCCGACCGGTACCGGCATTTCGAGGACTCGATATCCGCGATCTGCGACTTCGACAACCGCGACTATCTGTATGAGGTCCCCTACCGCTGCCTGTGCCGCAAAGGCTACGACAATCTCATCACCGCCGGACGCAGCGCGTCGGCCGAGGGCTACGCGTGGGATGTGCTGCGCGTGATCCCGCCCGCCATCGTGACCGGGCAGGCCGCCGGTCTTGCGGCGGCGCGCGCTATCGACGAGGGCAGGGCGGTATGGGATATCGATGTCCGTTCACTTCAGGCGGCGCTCGAGCGATCGGGCGTTATGATCCATTTTGAGGACGCGTGGATTCCGGGCGAAGACGCTCCCTCCGGCGGGAGCGAGCCGGACACCGGGCACTTCTGACAGCGCCGGCCGCTACGCGGGGGATTGTGTGCGCATTAGGAAGCAGCGCGTGCCTTCAAGAGATATCTCCGACACGACGGCAAACCCCCTCTTTTCATAGTAAGCCAGATTGGACGGGGCTACGGTTTCCAGATATACCGCGCGATTTTCCCGCGCCGCCTCGGATTTTACCGTATTAAGTAGCGCCGTGGCGATCCCCCGGCCGCGAAAGCCGGGCAGCACGCCCAGCGCCGACAGATAGATATGCTCCTTTCCATCGGCGGCGTCGAGCCGTGCCTCGTCCAGTGCGCGGCTCATCTCGATGAGGCGCGCGAGCGCTCCGGCCGGTATGCGGCGAAGCTCCCGCTCGGGCGCCGACGGAGAGGATTCCGAGCGCATCCATACGGCTACACCCTCGAAGCGGGGCGAGGAAACGATCACTCCCCCCGCTTCCCGCGCGCAGCGAATATTGTACGCGAACACCGCGCGCATCATCGGGGTTCTGTGCGCCGGATCGGGCGCGATGAGCCGGGGGAGCGGATCGTCCCGGAATGCCCTGGTCAGCGTCCCCACGGCCCTGTAAAGCTGGAGGCTGTTCATCTCCCGCCCAAAAGTCGTCTGCATGATCGACTATATTCTTCCCATGTGCCGCGTATTCCTGCGGCCGGTGCCGCATACATTATTCCTGGCTGTTGCTCTTTGCTTATCAGGGTTCTGATGCTATCGCCCCGGCCTAATCAAAACTTAACTTCCCACCTGGCCTAATGTGATGTATAATAAATAAGGATTTATTATTATATCTTATAATAAAGGAGTTGTCTTTATTGTCCGCTCAATCATACATTATCATGACCGATTCCGACAGTGAGCTGCCTTTGTCCATCGCGAAAAAGTACGAAGTTCCATTCGTCCCGATGCCCTATTCACTTGAGGATGTCGAGTACGCCTACGACCTGGGCGAGACCACCGACTTTATCGGCTTCTTCCGCTCCATGCGCGAGGGCAAGATGCCCACCACATCGACCTACCCGCCGCAGTATTACGTGGACTTCTGCCGCAATACGCTCGAATCCGGACAGGATATACTGTTCCTTTCCTTCTCGTCGAAGCTCTCGTCGGCCTACGATTATCTGTCGACCGCGGCGGCACAGCTCCGCGAGGAGTATCCGCAGCGCCGCATCGAGACATTCGATACGCTGAGCATATCGGGAAGCATGGCGCTGCTCGTGTACCACGCGCTCGTGATGCGCGATGAGGGCGCTTCGATGGACGAGGTCATCGGCTGGATGCGAGAGAACATGCTCCGGGCCAACAGCTATTTTACAGTGGACGACCTCAATCATCTGAAGCGGGGCGGGCGCGTATCGGCCACAGCCGCCGTCGTTGGAACGATGCTGAGCGTAAAGCCGGTGCTGACCATCAACCGAGAGGGGAAGCTCGTGCCGGTCGATAAGGTGATGGGCCGCAAAAAGGCGATACGCTATCTGGCCGAGATGGCAGTGGAGCGCGTGGAGAACCCCGAGCAGAACACATGCATACTCCTGCACGCCGACTGCGAGGACGACGCGATGGCGCTCAAGGCGATGGTGGAGCGAAGCGGCGTGCATTTTGGGGAATGGATAGTGCAGATGATAGGCCCGGTGATCGGCGCGCACGCAGGTCCCGATACGCTGGGGCTGTGCTTTTTCGGCCGCGAGCGGGACTAGCGCGGAAGCTATTGGATTTGTGGCAGCACGCCTGCCACGGCGCGGGTTATATGAAATGCTGGAATATCCATATAAATGGATGGTTTCTTCATTCCAATCCCGCGCTTTGTTTACTATACTGTGATTATATCGGCGGAAGAAAGGAAAATGCATATGTCCAGCTATGTAACGCGAAAGACGCCCGGCGACACCGCATGGTTCACCCGTGACCGGTTCGGCATGTTCATCCACTGGGGGCTGTACGCGATGCCCGCCCGCCACGAGTGGGTTAAGATGCGCGAGATGATCCCCGAGGCGCATTACGACCTCTATTTCAAGCACTTCAATCCCGACCTCTACGACCCCCGTGAGTGGGCCCGCCAGGCAAAGGCCGCGGGTATGCGCTACGCCGTGATGACCACCAAGCATCACGAGGGCTTCTGTATGTTCGACAGCCAGTTCACCGATTACAAGTGTACGAATACGCCCGCCGGACGCGACCTCATACGCGAGTACGTGGACGCGTTCCGCGCCGAGGGCCTGCGCGTCGGTTTTTATTATTCGCTCATCGACTGGCATCATCCCGAGTTTCCTATCGACATGCTGCATCCGCGGCGCGACGACCCCGACGCCAGGGAGCAGAGCCGGGGCCGCGACGTGCGCAAATACGCCGAATATATGCGCAACCAGGTGCGCGAGCTTTTAACCAATTACGGAAAAGTCGATATACTCTGGTTCGATTTCTCCTACGGTCAGAGACAGGGCGAGGGCGACAAGGCCTGGATGAAGGGGAAGGGCAAGGACGAATGGGAGTCGGAGGAGCTGCTCGGGCTGGCACGGGAGCTTCAGCCCGGCATCATCATCGACAACCGCGCCGAGATAGAGCAGGACCTGTGGACGCCCGAGCAGTACCAGCCCACCGAGTGGGTCCGCCATTACGAGACCGGCGAGCTGGTCACGTGGGAGGCATGTCAGACCCTCTCGGGCTCCTGGGGCTACCACCGCGACGAGCAGACCTGGAAATCGCCTGAAATGCTGATACGCATGCTCATTAATACCGTGTCGGTGGGCGGCAACCTGCTCATGAACGTCGGGCCCACCGCCCGCGGCTATCTCGACGCCCGCGCGGAGGCCGCCCTCAAGGTATACGCCGACTGGATGCGCTATAACAGCCGCTCGATATACGGCTGCACGATGGCCGAGCCGGATTTACTTAAGGCGCTGCCCCCCGACTGCCGGATGACGCAGAGCCTGGACGGGAAAAGGCTTTATCTGCATCTGTTCGCGTACCCGTTCGGGCATCTGCTTCTGCGGGGCCTGGCGGGCAGGGTCGAGTACGCCCAGTTCCTCCACGACGCCAGCGAGGTTCGGTTTACCGAGGGCGCGGTCCGTCACTTCAGCGAGGGCGCGGCCAAGGCAGACGACCTGCTGGTACTGGAGCTGCCGCCGGTCAGACCCGGATACCTTGTGCCGGTTATCGAGCTGTTTCTCAGGTAAACGCCGGAAGAAATTGAAGCGGCGGACGCACTGCGTCCGCCGCTTATTTGCCGCCCGCGCACCGGGCGTTATTCAGCGGTTCCCTCAATCCATACACGGAGTCTTTTACGATACTGGCTGGGCGTTTCGTGCTGTCGCTGCCTGAAATACCGTGAAAAATAAAACTGGTCGCAGAATCCCAGCCTTTCGGCGATCTCCCCGATAGGATCGGCGGTCGTCACAAGCAGCTGCCGGGCCTTCTCAAGGAGCAGATTATCGATATAGCGCCCCAGCGTCACGCCGGTCTCGGCCTTGAAACGCTTGGCCAGCGCGCTCTGTGACATCGCCATCGCGTCAGCCAGCATTTTCTGGGTGGTTCTGGACGACAGGGTCTGCTGCACCAGCGGATACAGCCTGCGCAGGAACGCGGAGTGGATTTCGAGCGCGTCCTCCCCCGTCCGCGCCGACCCGACGAATCGCGCGATTGCCCGCTGCAGCGCCGCCTGCAGTCCAAACGCGCCCGCGAGATTCTCGCTCATATAGTGCGCCAGAAGATCGGCAAGCTCACCGCCTGGAACCGGAAGCTCCCGGCAGCCGGTGAGACGCGATAAGAGATCGCATCCGTCGGCCGCATACGCGTTCACGTGGAAATACAGCTGATCCAGAAAGCCGCCGCATGTGTATTCGAACGACAATCCCGCGGGAATGAGATAGCAGAAGCCGGGCCGAAGCGGGAGCCTGCGGCCGTCCCAGAGGACCGCGCCCTCGCCTGCGTATATGAAATACAGCCGCGTGTAGGGCGAACACACGTCCTTGCGGTTCCATTCGCTCCCTAGCCGGCAATAGCCGCTTTCCATCACATGTACCCTGAGATTGTTTATATACTCGACAATCCGGCCGTTCCTTTGCGTCTGCATGACCAAATCTCCATATTTGCGGGAAGGTTTCCTCATTGAATCCGGATGCTGTTCATTATACTATTACCCGGCTATATTGCAAATAAAATGATTAGAGCTGTATATCAGGCGTACATGCTTGCGGCTTTGCGTCACAGCTCGATGATCTTCGTCGCTATATGCTCGCAGAACGCGCTGTCGTGCTCGACAAAGAGCATGGTCGGCGCATACTCGAGCAGCAGCTCCTCGATCTGTATGCGCGAAAATACGTCTACAAAGTTGAGCGGCTCGTCCCAGACCGCGATATGCGCCTGCTCGCACAGGCTGCGGGCGATCAGCACCTTTTTCTTCTGCCCGCCGCTGAAATCCGCAAGATCCTTCTCAAACTGGATCCTTGGGAAATCAAGCTTCCTGAGTATGGTCAGGAACAGCGTTTCGTCTACGCCGCACTCCCGTGCAAAGTCGGTCAGGCTGCCCCGGAGGAACGACGTGTCCTGCGGAACATAGGATATCGCCAGCCTGCTCGCCCGGTAGAGAGTACCCGTGTAGTCGAGTTCCTCGCCGCGCAGGAGCCGGAGTATGCTGGTTTTTCCCGATCCGTTTCCGCCGCACAGCGCCACCCGGTCGCCGCGCCCGATCTCGAAGCTGACGCGCTCGCACGCGACCTTGTCGCCGTAGCGTATAGATATGTCCCGGAGCTCAGCGAAGCGGTCGGTATGCAGCTCCATCTGTGCGATCTTCAGTTTTTCCACGCTCTCGACGTTTTGAAGGAGCCCTTCCTTCTGCTTCAGAGCCGACTGCCGCCTTGCCTCGATCGCCTTAGCGCGTTTCATCATCTTGGCGGCCTTGTGCCCTATATACCCCTTGTCGGCCTTGACGCCCGAATTCCTCGTTCCGTGTTTGGTTTTCTCGACCCTGTCCGACCAGTCCGACGTACGCTTCGCGGTCTCGTTCAGCCGCTCGATATCCCTGCGAAGCTTCTCGTTCTGCCTGAGCGCAAAGCTCTCGCGCATGAGCCTGTTGTCCCACCAGGACGAGAAGTTGCCCTTTTGCACCTCGATATCGGCCCTGTTAATGGAAAGGATATGGTCCACACAGCTGTCAAGAAAAGCCCTGTCGTGGGAGACCAGTATGAAACCGCGCTTCGCCGAAAGGTATTCGCCTACGATCCGCCTGGCGCGCATATCGAGATGGTTCGTAGGCTCGTCGATGAGCAGAAAGCATGACTCCCTGAGAAACAGGGACGCAAGCAGCGCCTTTGCCCGCTCCCCGTGCGACAGGGTGCAAAACGGCCTGTAGAGGACGTCCTCGGACACACTAAGCAGCGAAAGCTCCCGCCGAATCTGCCAGTCCGCCGCGCCGGGGCAGACGCTTCCGATCACATGCGCGGTCAGACTTTGCGTGTCGGCCACTTCGAACGGAAAGTATTCAAACCGAGCGTCGGTCACAATGCGGCCGCTGTATTTGTGTTCGCCCATCAGAAGCCGGAGGAACGTTGTCTTTCCCCTTCCGTTCCTGCCCACGAGTCCCAGCTTCCAGTCGGTGTCGATCGTAAAGCTCGCGTTCTCGAATATATTATCGTACGCACCCTCGTAGGCGAACGTCAGATTTTCGACGCGGATAAGAGACACGAATAATCCCCCCGGAAATCAGAATGCCGCAGCAACCAATTCCTGCGGCTCGTCATACGGCGGTCATAAGGCCCATACAGGACCTTGAAAACAGACGGGCAGACGATAAGAGTCGGCGGTTCCCTGCGCGGGTCTCATGGGAGAGCGCACGCTGGTTTTTCATGTGGCGCTCATGGCTTCAAAAAGAGTTTCGGCCTTTGCCGCGCCCTTATATTTTACCACATTACTCTTTCTGTAGCCAGAACATTTCATCCCCGGCGATAGCAAGCTCGCTTGCATGTACGTATACCGGCGGGAGACCGTTTGAAATTACGCCGGACAAGATACTGCTTGTGGCAATGAAGCTGCTACCGCGTCCGGGCGGACTCAGCCGCGACGCGGTATTCACGGGGAGATATGCCCTTGTAGCGTATGAACGCGCGCTTGAAGCTCGTATAGCTTGTATATCCTACCGCCTCCGCGATCGTGCTGATGCTCAGGTCGGTCTGCCCCAGCAGCTCGAACGCCCTGTGCATGCGCAGCTCCAGCAGATAGTCGCAGAATGTCTGGTTTTTATACAGGCGGATGAGTTTGGATACCAGATCTCTGCTGACCGCGAACTGTTGCGTGAGCAGCGTCACGCTCATGTTGGGATCGCTGCAATTTTCCTCTATGTACTGGCAGATGAGCGCGGCAAGCTCGTCCATATCGGTTCGCTTCGTTCCCGTGATGCCGCATATCTCATCGGCCATATCCGCGAGCATGTCCCATTGTCCGCGGGTCTTTCCGGCCACGCCCAGGCGTTCAAAGCGAGCGCTGTACTCCTCCGCCGAGAAGTCGCAGCCGTCCGCCACGTCCGCCAGCAGCGGCAGAAAGGAATCCGGCGCGTAAGACTTGCTGCATTCTCTGAGTATAGAGAGACACTGCTCCTTTTTCCCGAGCTTGAGATAATAGATAAGCTCGGTCTGCCGGGACAGGAGGCTGTTGTTTCTTTCCTCGTATTTCCTTCTCATCTCGGACTTCAGGTTCATATATGTGTCACGAATTTTCTCCGGACTCAGTATCGGGGACGATACGGCGAATGAATATTTCCTGTCGCCGCGCTCCAGTATCCCTA
>JAAYXU010000189.1 GCA_012515725.1 Clostridiales bacterium
ATCTCCGCCCCCTCCGCGACGCGAAAACGCAGGCGAACACGCTCCAGTATCCGCGCTAAAATATCGGGCGGCAAGAGGCTCGGGGTTCCTCCCCCCACGTAAACGGTATCCGCCCGCGGACGTCCCGGATAGAGCTCCATCTCTGCCATGAGCGCGCGCGCATAGCGCTCCGCGTCATTAAGGCGGCATTCCCAGGAAGCAAAATCACAGTACAGGCACTTCCGGTGGCAGAATGGTATATGTATATACAGCCCCGCACCCATGTCAGTCGATTCTCAGCACCGACATGAACGCTTCTGACGGCACCTGCACCGAACCTACCTGCCGCATCCGCTTTTTGCCTTCTTTCTGTTTCTCAAGGAGCTTCTTTTTGCGGGAGATGTCGCCACCGTAGCACTTGGCCAGCACATCCTTGCGCAGCGCCTTGACGGTCTCCCTCGCGATGATCTTACCCCCTATCGCCGCCTGTATCGGAACCTCGAACATCTGCCGCGGGATCGCTTCTTTGAGTTTCTCAGCGATGCGGCGTGCCCGCGCGTATGCCTTTTCTCTGTGTATTATCTGGGAAAGCGCGTCGCACAGATCTCCATTGAGCAGGAAGTCCAGCTTCACAAGATCCGACTCCTCGTATCCGACGGGCTCGTAATCCAGCGAGGCGTAGCCCCGCGTTCTGGACTTTAGCGCGTCGAAGAAATCGAATATGATCTCATTAAGTGGCATCCGGTAGTTGATCTGCACTCGCGTCTTATCGAGATAGTCCATATTTATATAGACTCCGCGTTTCTCCTGACACAGCTCCAGTATCGGCCCCACGTATTCCGAGGGCGATATGATCTGCGCCTTAACCATCGGTTCCTCCATCGAGGCGATTTCGGCCGCGGGCGGCAGGTTGGACGGGTTGTCGATTATGAGTTTCGTGCCGTCAGCGCGGTTAACGTGGTAGACGACGCTGGGCGCGGTGGTCACGAGATCCAGATCGAACTCGCGTTCCAGACGCTGCTCGATGATTTCCATATGCAGCAGTCCCAGAAAGCCACACCGGAATCCAAACCCGAGCGCCGCCGAGGTTTCCGGTTCGTACACCATCGCCGCATCGTTCAGTTTGAGACGCTCCAGTGCCTCGCGAACCTGTTCGTAATCCGCACCATCCGCAGGATATATGCCGCAGAAAACCATGGGGCTTATCTCCCGGTAGCCGGGAAGCGGTGTCGCCGCCGGTCGACGCACCCCGGTTATCGTGTCGCCCACCCGGGTTTCCGCGACGTTCTTGATGCTGGCGGCCAGATAGCCCACTTCGCCCGCGGCAAGCTGTCCGGTGGGACGATACGCCGGTGAAAAAACCCCCACCTCGGTCACGTCGAACACCGCCCCCGTGGACATCATACGGATGCGGTCGCCGGTCTCAACCACCCCGTCCACCATCCTGATATAGCAAATCGCGCCCTTGTAGTTATCGTAAAACGAGTCGAATATGAGCGCGCGAAGCGGCGCGTCCTCGTCGCCCGCGGGCGGCGGCACGCTCTCGATCACACGCTCCAGAACCGCCTCGATTCCTATGCCCTCCTTGGCCGATATCGCGGGCGCTTCCGACGCGTCCAGTCCAACAACCTCTTCAATCTCCTCCCTTACCCGCTCCGGATCGGCGCTTGGAAGATCAATCTTGTTGATGACCGGTATAATCTCCAGATTGTGATCCACTGCCATATAGGCGTTAGACAGCGTCTGGGCCTCCACGCCCTGGGTCGCGTCCACGACCAGCAGCGCGCCCTCGCAGGCAGCCAGGCTGCGGGATAC
>JAAYXU010000190.1 GCA_012515725.1 Clostridiales bacterium
ACCGACCTTATAGGAATATCTGGCATCGAGTACACGATGGAATCCGAGCTCACACCCAATATCGCGCTTCGTACCGGCAAGCAGATCATCGAGGTCAACAATCTGGGCAAGGCGGTGCGCCAGACCGATCTAATCGAGCCTACATCGGGCAACAATGTCATTACGACGCTGGATCTGGGCCTGCAGAAGGTATTGGAGGAGGCGCTGGAGCAGAACATCAAGAACACATACGCCGAGCAGATGAAGGAGTACCGGGAAAACCAGGCCAAATACGACACCGAGGTGGCCGAGCGGGGCGGCGCTCCACTGCAGCTCGCCCAGGTGGGCGCGGCTGTGGTCATGGACGTGCAGACGATGGAGATACTGGGCATGTGCTCCTATCCACCGTTCGACCCGAATATATTTACGGGCGGGCTGACTACCGAGGAATTTGAGACGCTGTTTCATGATCCGCGAAATCCGCTGTTCAATAACGCCATCAGCAGCTCGGGCGCGCCCGGATCGATATTCAAGATGGTCACGGGGGTTGCAGGTCTCATGGAGGGAGTCGTCACCCTCGACGAACAGATCGACGACAAGGGCAACTGGCCCGAGGGGAGCGACAACTCCGACGCGCTGCATTGCTGGATCTATCCGTACTACTATCTGCATAAGGATCAGAATCTGGAGCTCGCGATCAAGAACTCGTGCAACTTTTATTTCTATACGATCGCCGACCGGCTGGGCAATTCACTGCTGAGCAAATGGGCCGAGCTATTCGGGCTGACCACGAAAACCAATGTCGAACTGCTGGGCGAAAAAGCAGGTCAGATGGCTGGTCAGAGTACGCTCTACACCCCCGGCACCGCGCCGTCGGGCACATCGAAGCTCGTATATCTGGCCATCGTGAATCTCCTAAAGGACGCCTGCACTGAGCTTAATATGACGTACGAGGACTCGGTTTACGAAAGGGTGGCGCTGGACCTTATGGCGCTCGTAGATGTGGATAAGCCGGGTACTGAGATACGGCGAATCCTTCGCAGCGATCTCAACATACCGCTATACTATATCCGCAGCGCCACGCAGACCCGCCTGGATTGGGACGTAAACGACTTCATCACGCAGATCAAATGGAACCGGACCGCCAACGCTTCCTCGGGAATCGGACAGAGCGTGACGCTGCTTACCCCCGTTGGCGTTGCGCGGTACATATCCGCGATCGTGAACGGGGGTAAGGTTTACGACGCAACGCTTATAAAGGATATTGTGACGCCCGACGGAGAGTCCATCATGGCATCGCAGACCAACCTGGTGCGCGACCTTGATATTCCCGAGGAATATCTGACCGCGGTCATGAACGGAATGCACGGCGTTATATCGGGCGAGGACGGTACTGCGGCCGATGAATTCGCGAACTTCAAGTACAAGAACGATGTCGGAGGCAAGACCGGAACCGCGCAGGTTTCCACGATCGACCTGGAAAACAACTCATGGTTTATTGCCTACGCTCCGTTCGAAAGCCCGGAAATTGCTGTAGTCGTCTATATACCGCACGGCTACAAGGGAATCCTTTCCTCCTATACGGCCCGCGAGGTCATCGAATACTATCTTGATAAGAAATCCCAGCCGGAGGAAGTGTACACGATTCCCCAGTCCAATACAATCGTTCCGTGATGCGAGGAGAGGGGAGCGGGGAGGGATCCGATTTGAAAGGCAAAGTGGCGGTAGTCACCTCGGGGAAAGGCGGCGTAGGAAAATCTACTACGACGGGCCATCTGGGAGCGGCACTCGCCCGCGGCGGCCAAAAGGTGGCGCTCATCGACGCGGACATAGGGCTGCGCAATCTGGATGTTGTGCTGGGTCTGGAGGGACGTATCGTATACGATCTGATCGACGTCATCGAGGGGCTGTGCGGCGTGGAGCAGGCAATCATACCCAGCGACGATATACCGGGCCTGTGGCTCCTGCCGGCATCCCAGAGTCGCAGGCAGGACAGCGTCCAGCCCGGACAGATGCGCGAGGTGGTGGCGAAGCTGGCAGAGAGGTTCGACTGGGTTCTCATAGACTGCCCGGCCGGTGTGGAGCAGGGATTCTATAACGCGGTACTGTGCGCCGACGTAGCGATCGTCGTGTCCACGCCCGACGTATCATCGGTACGCGACGCGCGCAAGGTTCTCGGCCTTCTTTCGCAGGAGGGGAAGCGCGATCTGCGGCTCATCATTAACCGGTACGATGCAAGGATGTCGAAGAAAGGCAGCGCGATGACGATTGGCGAGATGAGCGCGCTGCTTCCCGCCCGCATCGCGGGGGTTATACCCGACGACGCGGGCGCTGTGGCGGCCGCCAATCGGGGAAGGCCCCTGCGGCCCGAGGACGGGGCAGCGGGCGCGGCTTTTTACCGGACTGCGCGGCGGCTCATGGGCGAGGATCTGGATATACCCCTCAGTGTCCGCCGAAAACCCGCATGGTGGAGGCTGATCTGGAGAAACCCCGCGTCATAGGCACAGCCTGGGAGCGGTCTTGGGTAAAGGATAGGAAAGGAATACGATGTTCCAGAAACTCGACGCGAAAAAGTGGAAATATTTTGATTGGCCCG
>JAAYXU010000191.1 GCA_012515725.1 Clostridiales bacterium
GATATAGCCGGACGCATATATTTCGTTGAGCAGAAATGCCTCCACCGTAAGAGCGCCCACCTGCTTTCCGTTGACGTCGGTAAAGTAGCCGGTGACGACGTTTCCATCGTACACCTGGCGGAGCTTTGCGTCGTACGACACGGAGGTGTGCGCGAGCTGGCTCAGAAAGAGGACAATGACGAGGGTTACGGCGGGTACGACGGCGCTGCGCGACCCGCCGCGCCCAATGGAGAGCAGACAGTACTTCATCGGCCCGCCGGGCAGCCGCGAGGAGCGCGCAGGTCTGCGCGGGCCCCTGGGGCGGCGCCTCCGGGTTTGTCTGCGCACGAAGGAGCCCGCTGTATATAGCAGGCAGAACATGAGCGCGGCAGCCACTACCGCCAGCGCAGCGCATACGAACAGGGATATCGCAGGGCGCGGCGAAAAGGAGATCGCCATGTCCATGGTGAGGTTGCTGATGCTGAAGCGCCGGTCGGCGTCCAGGTATCCTCTCGCGATCAGTCTTACGAGCTTTGCTGCCAGCCCCGACAGGGAATACCCGGCAGTCGAGCCCACGCCCGCTCCAGCGAGCGCGATAAGGCCGCTGCTGTACAGGAAATAGAGAAAGACCCGCGGTTTTCCCGTCCCCAGCGACATCATGATATGGGATACGTCGCGCTGCCTGTACACGAACAGGAAGCCGAACATCACGAGCACCGCCAGCGCGGCAAAAGCGGACGCCGCCGTCATGATGACCACTACACGCAGTATGTCCTCAAACGGCCCGCGCACCGACGAGTAGCCCTGATCATATATCGTCAGGCGTACCCTGTCGCCGAGGAGCGGCTCGATGTCGCGGTAAAAGCGGTCGGCCGTGTCATTGTCGAGCAGCGCCTGCCCCAGCGTGTACCCGATCTGGTTTGCCGACAGGTTGATATCCTCGCTTTTGGGAATATAAACATAATGGTTCATACCGGTGAGCTGATTGGTAATGCCGACAATCCGGAAACGCTTTTCATAGGTAAAACCCGTTTCGGCCCGGTATGTTTCATAGATGGGCTTGTCCGGGGCGACCGCTATCGAAAGCGTGATTTCGTCGCCGATCCCCACGCCGCACTGCCTGGCGAGCATGCGGGTGACGACGCAAACGGAAGCGCCGTCCGAATATTCCTCGGGCGTAAAGCCCCGGCCCTCTGCCATATATAGCTGCCGCTGGTGGAAGGGCAGCATCGCGTCAAGCTGCGAGGTCGCGAATACCGATACATTGTTATTGAGTATCCGGTATGTCTGCGCCATACCGACATACGCGCTCACCGACTCGATCGCGTAGCCCCCGTCCGCGCTCGTTATATCGGCGGCTCCCGATATCTGCGCGCCGCCCGCGCCCCTGAACCCGGTGATCCGGAAATGCGGATAGGAGCTTCTGCCATAGTAGAACTCGCCGTGCAGTATATATCTGCGGCCTTTTTCCAGCTTGTGGCCGCCCTCGTCGATGTACACCGACTTTCCGGTCATATCGCTGTAGGAGTACAGACACTCGCTGATGATGGCGCTGGTTCTTCCCGCGCCGGAGTTGGGGCTTACGCTACCCACGACTATGATCGCGGACTGCTTAAACGGTATCATCGTGTCGGTCCGGGTAAATCCATCCACATACCCCAGCGCGCGCGCCGACGGATCCCAGGTGCGAACGCTCTCATGGCTGGTTATTGCCGCATGGTCAAGCAGCCGGGCAGCCTCGCGCAGTCCCTCGTCGTCGATGGTTTCGTCGGGGTACTCCGCGCCCATGTACTCAATAAGCCCGATCGTCCGGTAGCTGGCGTTGCACAGGGCCAGGTATTGCCGGACCGACGCCCACAGATACAGGCCGAGGCTCAGCACCATAGTCAGCGCCAGTATCAGCGAAAAAAAGAGCACTGACTTGCCCCGGGAGCGGATGATGCTCTTTATGCTATTGCGAAATATCATATGTATACACACTATCCATGTACGATTCTTTGCATACAAAGAGGATAGTAACATTTTATTGTATCCGCGTCAATCCTTCGGCAACAGCAAACAAGCCACCGGGGCAGGTAGTCGCCAAATATTTCTCAGGCGCTTCAGGATATTATGGTGCTGCCGAAAACGCAGTTAATCTCGACCTCCAGCGGGTCGTCGCCCTCCCGCGTATAGGTGCGATCGCCGAACGCCACC
>JAAYXU010000192.1 GCA_012515725.1 Clostridiales bacterium
GCGCTGGGCGAGGAATACAGCGCGGCGTTTCCGCTGTTCTACGGCGACCGGGAGGTCTCCAAAGGCCAGATCGCCAAGTACGTGCGATTCCGCGAGGTGGTCCGCATGTTCCGCGACAGCGGCGTCAAGCTGGTCGTGCACGGTTCGGGGTATGGGTATCTCAACGATTACAAGGGACGCTTGGTCATCGAGGGGATGCTGGAGGAGGCGAACGCCGATCCGGAACTTGACACGTGCTGGATGATCCTGGGCGGAGTAGATGTGGAAAAGTATATCCGCAAATACAGGGGCCGGGTAGACCTATTGCATCTGAAGGATTTCAAGCCTCCCTACGAAGAATCCGAGTATGTGATCGTTCGGCAGAACAGTATAGAAAACCGCTGGCGGGAGTGCTATACTGCTGTTGGGCAGGATGGAGTATTGGACCTTCCGCGCGTCGTCAAAACCGCCGTCGAGTGCGGGACGAAGTGGCTGATCGTGGAGCTGTGGAACGAGAGGGAGTCCCTTGAGAACGCCTGCGTAAGCGCCGAGAACATCCGTCGGTATCTTTAGCAGTCCAACCGGTCGGAAGGGAAATGCAGCATGACGTTTTTCGGGAAAATGATGATCTACCCCGGATACAGGAGAGTTGTGTTTTCCGTCTCGGCCGCCGCGATCGCATTCATCATGATCTGGACGATCGCGAGCGTCCGCGTCTACAACGGAACGGTCGCGGCGGAGCTCGCCGCAGCCGGCATCGCCGAATTGGACACGCTGAAAACCGGCGTCGAGCAGGTGGTAAGCGATGCGCTGATCTCCAGCAATATGCTCTTGAGCGAGCGGCACTGCTATGCGGTCATGTACGGCAACGGGATCAACAGGCTCAAGGAGGCGGAGCTGGTCTACTCGATCCGATCCATCATCGCCCTCGCGCAGACGCGCACATACCTGGGCGTCATCAATGGCAAGATCGGCCGCTACGTCGGCACGCGTGGCGTGTACATCGGCATCGAGCCATCCATCGCCGGCCGCAAAAAGAACCTAAGCTTCTCAAGCGACGTGTTCGTGCGCGACGTAAAGACTGGCACCAGTCAGTCCGCGGAGACCGCCCGGGTGCTGACGGTGCTGTTTCAGCCGGTGAAGATGCACAACACCTCGGTCGAGCCCAGCTTTGTGGTGACGGACATCGCCCTTGCGAACCTCTGGGACAACATGGCGGCCACGATACGCGAAAACGACATACCGGTGCTGCTCTGGAACCCTCAATACGGCACGCTGTTGGCGGGCAAATCCGCCGAAAAGCTGGACGATTCGCTGTGCGCGCAGGCCGCCGATGCGGCCGCCCGCAGCGGCACGGGATACGACATCATCTCGTACCAGGGCAGGAATTACCTGGCCTGCGGCTCCGCCCTCAAGTACGCGGACCTGCATGTGTTGAGCATTCAGGAGTACGCCGGCCTCGTCCCTCGCATGGCGCAGATTCAGCGGGTCATACTGGCCTGCGCGGTCGTGTCGATGCTGCTTCTGCTGACGGCCATGTTCGCGTTCTCCAAGTTCACCAACCCGGTTCGAAAGCTTGCGATGCGGCTAACCGGCATACGGACGCCAGACGACGCAATACGGGGCGAGATCCTCAAGCTCAAGCACGTACTCGACGATTTCACCGAGCGCCACGGAAAGACGCCGGACAAGCCCCTCGCCGACGGCGCGTTGCGCCAGGCGATTTTGGGCGGGCCCGGCGCGGCTCCGCAGGCGGAGGCGCTGCTCGCCGAACTGGGGGAAGGCGCCAGGGGCGCAGCCCGTTTCTGCGTGCTGCTGTTCTCAATCGACGAGTTCCGGACGAACGCATCCTATTTTGACAGGACGTACTACATGTACATCATATCGTCGATGGCGCGGGAGATGCTGCCAGTGCCCCTCAA
>JAAYXU010000193.1 GCA_012515725.1 Clostridiales bacterium
ACGGGCGTTACGCCAAAGGGGCGGCCGTATCTCCGGTTGCAGCGGAGCTTCATCTCGTTGTCGTCGATGATTCCAAGCAGATTATCGCGGTATTCCGTCGCAAGATACGAAAGCGCGTCGCACAGCAGCTCCACATTCACCGAATTGGGCGACAGCGCATCCATCTGGTTTCGCGCCCTCTCATAAAACAGCAGCTTCCCGCGAAAATGGCGCTCGCCCCACTCGATGATCTCTTCCTGCCGCTTTGGGCGGTCGAGCCGCGTCCAAAGCCACTCGATCTCATCATCTTTAGCCGAGATGATCGCGCGGCTTTTCTCCTCCGCCTCCGCAAGCCTCCGGATACAATTCTGATTCATGTTTGAAAGTTTCTTATCCAGCTGCTCAGTTTCCTCATAAAGGCTCTGTATTCTCTCGTCTTTTTCGGCGCACTTCATCTCCATATCGCTCATTTTTGCGGCATGCCGCTCCTCGACAGCCTGCAGCTTCTTCTCAAAGGCGCGCAGCAGCTCTTCTCTGGAATGGCTCAGCCCGAGCGCCTTTTCCCGGTCGATCTGCTTTGCTTCGGGTAAAAATACCACGCTTCCAAATTGCATTGGCTTGTTTTTCGGGTAATTTTGGATGTAATCGTCGAGCCGTCTGCGCACACGTTCCGGGTTTAGCTCTATGCGTCCCCAAGCATTACTACTCGATTCGCCTCCGAATGCGAGGGGCTCGAGTACGAGTATATCGCCCGCGTCGATGGCTTGTCCGGTGATTTTTCGGAAATCCCCTATCCGGGCAGCAGGCAGTGTGAAGAACTGGGCATATCCCATCCTGTACCGGGCCAGCTGCGTTATATCAAATGGCTGTTCTCGCCCTTTCTGTGTCCAGGGGAGATTCTCGTCGAGCATCGGTATGCGTCTTAGCTGCGTGAGTAGTCCGGGTTCTGGCAAAGAGGGCAGCCCGGCGGATGAAACGTCTTTGGGTCCGCACTCGGCGATGACGACGGCAGGCATCATTCGCGAGCGGTCCCTGAGCCAATTCCTCAGCATCCTGATTGCCGAAACGGTGTCAAGGGTATGCGGCGTATCGAGAAGGGGCCATCCCTGCCACAGTCCGACAATAGGGCTGCGCGCCAGATTCTTGATAAACGCGAGGCGAAAAACCTCACACGGCTCTCCTGTCCCAACCGGCTCGGAAACTATGGTGCGGAACCCGCACTCCACGCGGTCTCCAAAAATCCTGTATGCTATATTGGTCTCGAATATGCGGCCCGGCACGGGCGGCCTGCCCTCATCAGGCACGCCAGGTCTCGTGCCCAGGTCGGGCTCTGTCAGCTGCAGCGTCCATATTCTTTCATTGGGCAGCCAGATTACCTCGACCTTGTAACCTACGCTGATATGAAATGAGCCGAACGAATTAAGATCGACGCGTTCGTATTGCGAAGCGTCGGGCCAATCGATTTCCGGCGGGATATCGAAGGCCCTGAACCGCTGGCGCAGCCACTGCATCGTTTCCAGAACGGCGATAGTAAGAACCGTATCCCCGGGCGTCTTGCCCCGCCCCGCCTCGGCGTAGAGCTGATAGGCCGGATAGCTGACGTTGGGCAGCAGTAATAGAGGTTGGTATTCAGGCTGATAATTATAGCTTGGCTCCATATTCATCTCCTCGGCACCGGCAGGCGGTGGTACGCGAACAGCTCGGAAATATTACTGTGTATGAACAAGATCCCGTTATTACTCGATTATAGCAAAAGCCATGTACCAAAAACGGTACAAAGAACCATCTGTTGTCTGGTTTTCTAATTTTTAATCATATTATAGCATGATTATCCATCAGCACTCAACCCATTTCTTGCTAAATGGGATCCACATCCGGTTATGTACAAATCAAAGTAATATCAGTAACAGAATTTCGGAAACAGACTGTACTTATAAAATTGGTTTTCTTAACGGGGAGAAATTTATTATTTTTAGCACATCAGGTTCCGAAGATAGAAAGATAAAAGGGAAAAGTAGCCAAGTGCTTCATTTTAACCAGTAAACTGCAAAAGAGCTGATAGAAATTTTAAAAAAAGAATTTAAGATAGTATAAATACACCAACACATTTGTGTGTTATACAGTATACATGAATTCGCGTAACGGTCGGCGCAGAGCGGTAGCCCCGACACCACAAACACCGAAAGAGCCGCTTTGCGCGGCTCTTTCGGCTCATATCTGTATGTTAGAGGATCATTCGGAGGGGCTGATAACGCCCTTCACGAACCACTCCATTGAGAGCATCTCCGCGTCAGTTAGGGAAGCGCCTTCGGCTACCTTGACCTCTCCGCTCTGGTCATAGATGGGTCCCGCGAATACTATAAGCGAGCCATCGATGATCTTTGCTTTGGCGTCATCCACGAGCGCCTTGGTTTCGTCGGTCACCGAGGGGCCGAACTCGTCGAGTCTGACGATGTCGTCCTCCATGCCGCCCCAGTAGGATTCGGCTTTCCAGGTTCCGTCCATCGCGGCCTTAATGGCCTTCGCGTAGTAGGGGCCCCAGTTCCACAGCGGGGCGGTGATGTAGCCGTTGGGGGCGCTGTCGCCCATCGGTGAGTCGTAGCCCACCGCAAACGCGCCGTGCGCCTCGGCGGCGGCTACCGGCTCAGCGGTATCAATATGCTGGGCGATGACGTCGCAGCCCGCGGCCAGCAGGCTCTCGGCGGCGATCTTCTCACCGGTGGGATCGTACCAGGAGTTGGTCCAGACCACCTGCACCGTTATGTCGGGATTGACCGACTGCGCGCCCAGCGTGAAGGCGTTGATGCCGCGGATGACTTCGGGAATAGCCATGGCGGCCACGTAGCCGATCTTGCCGTTCTGCGTTGCTCTCCCGGCCGCTATTCCCGACAGATACCGGGCTTGGTACATGCGACCGAAGTAGTTGCCCAAATTCTCGGACATCTCATAGCCCGAGCAGTGCTCGAAAGTAACGTCCGGGTACTTCCCTGCGACTTCCTTTATGTAGGGCATATGACCGAAGCTGGTAGCAAATACCATGTCGCAGCCCTGCTTGACGAGGTTCTCGATCTGTGTAACGCACTCACTGGTCTCGGGAACGTTCTCGACGTAGACCGTCGTGACACCCAGCTCGTTTTCGGCATAGAGGCGGCCCTGGTCGTGCGCGTAGGTGTACCCGCCGTCACCGATCGGTCCCACGTAGACGAACCCGACCTTGAAGTCCTTGGGATCGTTGCTTTCCTGGCAGCCCGTCATGATTCCTGATCCGATTAGCAGCATCGCGATGACAAGCACCAGTATACCCTTTCTTTTCATACGTTTTGTTCCTCCTCTTATTATCGGTTAATCTATGGTAGAATTGTCCCGAAAGACAATATCCCCCTGATCCGTGATCCGGCTGACCACAGCCAGCGACTCAACGCGTACGCCCTGGTTCCGCAGTTTCCTTCCGCCAGGCTGGAATCCCTTTTCGATCACGATGCCCACGCCGCCGACATTGGCGCCACTCTGACGGACGATGTCCACAAGACCCTGCGCCGCCTCGCCCATCGCGAGGAAATCGTCGATGATGAGGACGCTGTCGTCCTTGGATATGTACTTGCGGGCGACCGACACCGTGAACTCGTCGCCCCGCGTAAATGAGCGGACAGATGCCGTGTAGACCGCGTCGTCGCCCAGACTGCGGCTGCGTCCCTTCTTGGCGAAAACCAGCGGAACGCCGATCTTGAGCGCGACCAGAACCGCAAAGGCGATGCCCGAGGCCTCGATCGTAAGCACACGCGTCACCCGGATATCGGAGAATCTGCGGGCAAACTCGCCCGCGATCCGATCGGCAAGCAGCGGATCGATCTGGTGGTTCAGAAAGGAGTCAACGCGTATCACACCGCCCGGGGCCGTCGTTCCCTGCTCGCGTATACGGCGCTGTAATTCCAACATCAGCAAGTTCCTCCCACATGAACACCCCTATTCTACCCAATATACTGCCAAAAAGCAATATAAATCTGAACATTCTCCGAAGAACACCAAATAATATTTGGTTTTCTGTCGTCCTGCTCAATCGCAGAAAAAGCGCCGGAACATTTGTTCCAGCGCCTATCAAAAAAGAACCAAAGAACCGGAACCCTCCTCCGAGCCGGTGGCCTGTGGACTCCGGCTCTTTGATGAGCGTTCGCCGCAGTGGTTCTTCTGCTCCTAATATGGAGCGCATGCGGCAAGTTTATTCCGCCCGCCGTTCGTTAACTTTTTCCTTACGGGCAGTTCGGTGAAAACCAAGCTTCTTTTGAATTTTTATTTGTATTTTGAGAACACCTGTGCTAAAATATAAACAGGAGGGCTGTGCTATGACTGTCATGGAAAAGCTCTGCATACTGGGCGACGCCGCCAAATACGACGCCTCGTGCTCATCCTCGGGAGTGGAGCGTCCCGGATCGGGCAGAAATGTGGGCAGCGCGGCGGCGGCGGGTATCTGCCACAGCTGGAGCGCTGACGGGCGGTGCATATCGCTTCTCAAAGTACTCCTCTCCAACGAGTGCTCATACCAGTGCGCCTACTGCGTAAATGCCGCCGACAGGGACGTCCCTCGCGCCTCCTTTGAGCCCGATGAGCTGGCCGAGCTGACGCTCGCATTCTACCGGCGCAACTATATCGAAGGGCTTTTTCTAAGCTCCGCGGTGCGGGGCACGCCCGACCGGACGATGGAGCGCATGATCGACGTGCTGGCGCGGCTGCGCCGGTCGGATTTCGGCGGCTATATCCACATGAAGGCTATTCCCGGCGCGTCCCCCGAGCTCCTCAGCCGGGCCGGAAGGCTGGCAGATAGGATGAGCGTTAATATCGAGCTGCCTTCGCGCCATAGCCTCGGGCTTCTCGCACCCCAGAAAAGCGCTGACGCGATCCTCTCCCCGATGGGCCAGCTGGCCGCTTCCATTCGCGAGAACGCCGAGGAGAGGCGGCAGTATCCACACGCGCCGACATTCGCCGCCGCCGGACAGAGCACCCAGCTCATCGTGGGCGCGAGCCCCGAGGATGACCGGCAGATTCTCAGCCTGTCGCAGGAGCTGTACCGCAGGTACGCGCTCAGGCGGGTCTACTACTCCGCCTATATCCCGGTCTCCAGCCACCCGGCGCTGGCGCGTATCACGCGGCCGCCTCTCCTGCGCGAGCACCGGCTCTACCAGGCCGACTGGCTGCTTCGCTTCTACGGCTTTGAAGCGGGTGAGCTCCTGGACACGTCTGCGCCAATGCTGGACGAGCAGCTCGACCCCAAGTGCGGCTGGGCGCTGCGCCACCCCGAGTTTTTTCCGGTGGAAATAAACCGCGCACCGCTCTATACGCTGCTGCGGGTTCCGGGAATCGGCGGAGTATCGGCCCGGCGCATCATCGCCGCCCGCAGATACGGCAGCCTGACATTCGAGGATCTCAAAAAACTGGGCGTCGTGCTGCGGCGAGCCGCCTTCTTCGTGACCTGCGGGGGCAGGACAATGCCCGAACTGCGTATGAACGCGCGAACGATGCGGCAGGCGCTCCTGCGCGACGCGCGTCCCGACCTGGGCCCGCTGTGCCGGCAGCTTTCGCTGTTCGATCCGGTCGACACGCGCCCGAGCGCGGGTCTTATTGAGGAGGGCTAGCGGCTTGGGCGTCGTCTATATCACCGACGGATCGCTGGACGGACTATTGACCGCGGTATTCACGGCCTACTATACCCGCGACGCGGTCGAAGGGATCGAGCAGGGACCGCCCGCGCAGAGCGACTTTACGGTACGCTACCGGGATATCGAGTCCTGCGAAGACCAGGCCATCCGGGTAATGACCGCGATCGAGACAAAAATCGGAGACCTGGCGATGCACAGCGTAACGCGGGCATGGCTCTCGGAGCTTCCGGGCTCCGGTATACGTATACTGGAATTCCTGCGGCTCGGTTTCACATGCGGCCCCTCGGTCATGGACCGTCTGACCCATCCGCAGGTAGCCGAGGTGCTGCAGGCCGCCCGGAAGGTGTCCCGCGAACAGCACCGTATGCTGGGACTTCTCCGTTTCCGTCAGCTTCGCTCGGGGCAGTATCTGGCGCTCATGGCCCCCGACCATCATCAGCTGCCGCTGATCGCGCCGCACTTCGCCGGGAGGCTGGGCGCGAGCCCGTGGATCATACACGACGAGCGGCGCAGGCAGTCGGCCCTGGGCGAGGGCGGCAAGTGGTGTATAGTCCCGGGAAAGCTGCCGGGCGAGCCGCGCTGGGACGACGAGGAAATGGTCTTTCAAGATCTCTGGCGACAGTACCACCGTATCATCGCGATCGGCAGCCGCGTCAATCCGCTGCTGCAGCGGGCCATGATGCCCCGCCGCTACTGGAAATACCTGATCGAGCAGCCCGACGCGCTGTACCGGACGCCGGGCGCTCTTAAATCTATTCCTCCCTGAGCGCCTCTAGCGTCTCGGCAAGCCGATCGTAGGATGGCTTGAGCTGCGCGTAGAGTCCACGGTAAATGGGATAGAGCCGCCGGTAGACCCGGGCGCTCCGCTCGTCGGGCTGCACCGATTCGCCGGGGCGTACAGCCGCGTCGCACGCTTCGGGAACGCTCCCGTATATACCCGCGCCCACACCGGCCAGCAGCGCCGCGCCCAGCGCTGGTCCTTCGCCCGACTCGAGCGCGCACACGCGCGTCCCGAACATATCAGCCTGCATCTGCCGCCACAGCGGACTGCGCGCTCCGCCGCCCGAGGCGCGCACCTCGGAGGCGTCCACGCCCATCTCGCGGATGATGCACAGCGCGTCCAGCAGGCTGTAGGTTACGCCCTCCATGACCGCTCGGATCATATCGGCGCGCGTATGCCGCGCCGACAGCCCGAAGAACACCCCTTTAGCCGCCGGGTCGAGGTGCGGCGTCCGCTCACCCATCAGGTACGGCAGATAGATGAGCCCGCCACAGCCCGGCTGCGCACTGCGGGCCTGCTCACCCATCAGTTCGTATGGATCCACGCCCAGCCTGCGCGCCATGACCTGCTCGACCGCGCAGAACTCGTCGCGGAACCAACGGTAGGAAAGCCCCGCGCCCTGCGTCACGCCCATGATGTGCCAGCAGCCCGGCACCGCGTGGCAGAATGTATGGACCCGGCCTCCCGGATCTATGCGCACGCTGTCGGTATGGGCGAACACGACGCCCGACGTGCCGATCGTGGAGGATACGACTCCCGTACGCACGATGCCGTTCCCCACCGCTCCCGCGGCCTGGTCGCCGCCGCCCCCGGCCACCGGAAGACCTTCGGGCAGGCCTGTAAGCGCCGCGGCCTGCCTGGTCAGCTGTCCGCTGATCTCATAGGACTCGTACACCGCGGGCATCCAGTCGGCCGGTATACCCAGCCTGTCCAGCACCTCGGCTGACCAGGTGCGCCGGGGCACGTCCAGGAACTGCGTGCCGCTCGCGTCGGATACCTCGGTCGCGTATTCGCCGGTCAGGCGGTACCGGATGTAGTCCTTGGGCAGCAGCACCTTCGCGGTCCGCTCAAAGATTCCGGGCTCGTGGTTGCGCACCCACAGGAGCTTCGAGGCGGTAAACCCGGTGAGCGCCGGGTTGGCGGTAATCTGTATCAGTCGCTCGCGGCCTACCCGCTCGTGGATCTGGTCGCACTCCAGGCCTGTGCGCTGGTCGCACCAGATGATCGATCGGCGCAGCACCGCGCCGTCCCGGTCAAGCAGCACGAGCCCATGCATCTGGCCCGACAGTCCCATCGCGCGAATATCGCGGGTATTGATTCCGCTTTTTTTGATAACCGCGGCGATCGTCTCCCGGACAGCCCGCCACCAGTCGTCGGGATCCTGCTCCGCCCAGCCGATTTCAGGCTGATACAGCGGGTATTCGGCCGTCGCTCCGGCCAGCGCTCTGCCAGCCGGATCGAATAACACGGTCTTGGTTCCCGACGTTCCCAGATCGACTCCGACAAGGTATCCCATCGCTCATTCCTCCCGGCGCTGACTATATTCGGTCCGGACGCGCACTCCGGCCCGCTTAAGCGCGGCGCATGTGACGCCGTCGCCCGGCCTTTTTCCTCCCGTAAAACTGCCGTCATATATGCAGCCGCACCCGCACGACGGACTACCGGACTTGAGAACGGCCTCGCGTATACCGTACCTGCGGCACAGCGCGACCGCCAATTTCGCGCCGCGCAGGAACGCTTCGGTCACGTCCTCCCCGTCCCGGTTCACGACCCGGGCCCTTCCGTCCAGCACGTCCGCGCCATCACCGCCCACGATCTCGCTGGGCGTCCGGGGCACAGGCAGTCCTCCTGCCATCTCGGGACACAGGGGCAGGGTCTCTCCCGCCGTCAGCTTCTCAAGAAACATGCGGCAGGTCTGCGCCTTCCCGTCGTACCGGCACGCGGCGCCCGCCAGACAGGCGCTTATAAGTATCATAGCGCCCCGCCTCCTATTTGAGTTTGACCACCGTGACGCCCGCGTCGCCCTCTCCGTACTGGCCCAGCCGGTAGGCGTCCACATGCGGATGACGCCGCAGGAACTGCCAGACCGCGTCACGCAGCGCGCCCGTGCCCTTGCCGTGTATGATGCTGACCTCGCTCAGGCCCGCCATGAACGCCTCATCCAGATACAGGTCCACGGCCTGTACGCCGCTCTGTCCGTCGTATCCGCGTATATCAAGCTCGGCGGACACCGCGGTGCGCAGCCCGAACGAGCGTCCCGCGCCCGCAGGCTCGGGCGCATCGGCCCGCTCCGCCCTGCGCAGATTAGTTAGCCGGGTGGTAAGCCGCATGACGCCGACCTGTACCTGCACCTCGCCCCGCTCGGTGGGAGGCTTGAGCACCGTGCCCTGTTTGTCGATATCGACGAGCAGCACCGTTTCCCCTTCCCGCAGGTCTGCGGGAGGCTTGAGGGGGATACCGCTCGGGCGGGCGGCGGCCGGGCGCTTGGCGGTCTCGTCCTCGAGCGCGCGCAGCGCGTCCCGCGTCTCCTGTATGGCCCGCTCCTGTTCGGGTACGCTTTCGGGCCGCTGCGTCCTGAGCTGGGCGATCGCGGCCTCGGCCTCCTGCCTGGCCCGGCGCACCAGCGCGCGGGCCTCGTCCCGTGCCTTTCCGAGTATCGCGCGCCGCTGCTCCTCCAGCCGTGCGCGCTGCTGCTCAACCTGCTTTTTTATTTCCTCCATTTCCAGCCGCGCTTCCTCGGCTACCTGACGCTCCCTGGCGGCCATCGCGCGGTGGTACTCGGCGTTCTCAATCACATCCTCGAAGCGCACAGCCTCCTTGGACAGAAGCTCCCGGGCTCTTGCGATGAGCGCCTCGTCCATACCCAGACGCCGGGAGATTTCGAACGCGTTGCTCTTGCCGGGTATGCCCATCGTCAGCCGGAATGTGGGACGCAGCGTTTCCACATCAAACTCCATCGACGCGTTCTCGACGCTGTCCGCCGACAGCGCGTAGGCCTTTAGCTCGCTGTAGTGGGTGGTCGCCATCGTGCGCACCCTCATGGCGGTGAGCCGCTCCAGTATCGCGATCGCGAGCGCCGCGCCCTCGGTGGGATCGGTGCCCGCCCCCAGCTCGTCAAGGAGCGCCAGCGATTCGCTGTCCACTTCGCGCAGTGTCTCGACGATGTTGCGCATATGAGAGGAAAACGTGGACAGGCTCTGCTCGATGCTCTGCTCGTCGCCTATGTCGGCGAATATACGGCTGAAAACCGGAAACTCGCAGCCCTCCGCGCCCGGAACGTGCAGTCCCGCCTGGGCCATGAGCGCCAGCAGCCCGCAGGTTTTGAGCGTGACGGTCTTTCCGCCCGTATTGGGGCCGGTAATTATGAGCGATGTAAACTCCCCGCCCAGCCAGAAGTCCACGGGAACCACCTGCTCCCGCGGTATGAGCGGATGGCGGCCCCGGCGTACCCGGAGCCGTCCCTCGCTGTTCACGACCGGCTCCACGGCGTTCATATCGATAGCCAGCACGCCCTTGGCAAATATAAAGTCGAGCGTCGCCAGCGTGGTAAGGGCTACCGCGATCTCATCGCTGCTGCGGGCTACCATCGCTGTCAGCTCGCGCAGTATCCGCTCAATCTCCTCGCGCTGCCGAGCTTCCCATTCCCGCAGCTCGTTGTTGATCTCCACAACCGCCATGGGCTCGATAAACAGCGTCGAGCCGCTGCCCGACTGATCGTGTATGAGTCCGGGCATCTGCCCGCGGCATTCCTGGCGCACCGGGACCACATAGCGGCCTGCGCGGATCGTGATGATGGGCTCCTGCAATATCTTCGCGGCCGACTGCGACTTGATGAGCGTCTCCAGCCGGTCGCGGATGCGGCTGTGGCATACGCGAATCTGACGCCGGATCTTCGCGAGCTCCTCGGAGGCGTTATCGTGTATCTCCTCGTCGCTCAATATGCAGCGCTTGATTTCTTCCTCGGTGCCGCGCAGATCCACGAGCCCATAGGCGATCTGGGCTATTAGCTCCTGGGATCCGCATTCCTTTTCCAGCTTCAGCTTGATGGATCGGGATATGCCCAGCGTTCCGGCAGCCGCGTTTAGCTCCGCGATGGAAAGCACCGCTCCCATTCGCGCACGGTTCACGATTTCGCGTATGTCGTCAAAGCTGCGCATCGGATTCACGCCGGTACGCAGCACGAACGAGGCCGCCTCGGCGGTCTCCCGCTGTCGCTGACGGATCTCCAGAAGCTCCCGGCTGGGATTAAGAGCCCGCGCCAGGTCCGCGCCCATCGACGAGCAGCACCGCTGGGACAGCAACTCCCTCACCTTGTCAAATTCCAGTTTTCGGATCGTGCTTTCGTTCATTTCCATGTAAAAAGGGGGCAAAGCCCCCTGCCTTTCCGATTTGTCAGATGCGGCCCTTTTTGAGTACCGCCACGTTCTCCGCCGGCGGATCCCGGCGCACCTTCCCCTCCCGCGCAGAGCCGGGCCCCGTCGGCGCTTCCCGGGGCGGAACCTCCCGCCGATCCGCGTATTCCCCGGCTTCAGGCGGTTCGTCGGGCTGCGGATTCCGGCTGCGCTCCCGGATAAGCTCGTCGGCGATATTAAGCGCCGCCAACACCGCGATCATCGTAGTACTCAGGTCGGTGAACTGCTTTGCGATCTCGTTCATCTTCCTGTCTACATATATGGCTACACGGTGCATGTATTCCTCGGACTCGTAGCCCGACAGGCGGTACTCCTGACCGCCGATACGCACGACTGTTTTTACCTTGTCGCTCATCGCCGACCCCTCCATTTTCCTATATTCTACAATAACCCCGATAATCTTTCAAGCAGGAAAACCACGGCTCGGCGGGGCAACTTCGTTCACCTTGCATAATTCGTGACGCTTTATCGCCTGATGGGAGATACGCGTTGCGCAGCGGTGAGGACACAACTCCTGTGGCGGGTAATCCACAAGAGCCGCCCGCGGCTGTTCTTTTTGCCCTAATTTATCAATATGTTTATAATAAGGCGATACCGACGATAAGAGCGGAAAGATGTTTTTCCCGCTCTTTTTCATTGAGCGGGGTATATCGGGACCGTACACGGTTCATAATGAGAGCAGTAAAATATGGCAGGGGGATCGATATGGCAAGCCAATTGGCAGTCCAACGCGTACTCAGCCGGAGCGGCTGGAGCGATAAGGAAGTAACACTGCTCAAAGGAAAACTTGGCATCGCAGCCAAAACCGGAGACACGCTGCGCACGGTCTTCGAACAGGTAGCTGAGGAGACAGGGCGCAAGGCCAACAGCGTACGGAACTACTACTATACGGCCGTAAGACGCGAGCTGGCTCAAAAGGGAGGCGAAGGACTGGTACGGCGTCCCGAGTCCCACTTTATACCCTTCACACCCGAAGAAATCGAGGAACTCTTAAAAACGGTGCTGACCGCACAGGCGCAGGGCATATCGGTACGCGCATGTACGATGAGGATAGGAAACGGGGACCGGGCGCGAATGCTCCGATACCAGAACAAATACCGCTCTCTTGTCAGAAATCATCGCGAACTCGTTGAAAAAACGATACGGGAGCTGGAGAACCAGTCCATTCCCTGTTTCAACCCCTACACCCGGAGGGTTAAAACAGGCGCGGATACCCACGGCAGCTACGTTCCAGCGCGGCGCGGGCGCAAGCCCAAATGGGACGAGGAGCTGAGCAGATTGTCCAGAGAAGCCGTTGATGAGCTTAAAAAAGTGACCGACGTCGAAATTCCTGCGCTGATGCGCGGCATCATGGCGCTTGCCCGCCTCGCGTCGGAAGCTGAGAACGAGCGCAAGCGCAGCGAATCGCTGAAAGACGAACTCGACCAGGCCAACCGCCAAACCGAGTATTATAAGAAGCGGCTGGAGCAGCTTGCGCGGGACATACAGGATTATCTGGCGACCCGGGACGCGTCCCGGATAGGCGAGATAACGGAAATAATCCGCCAGATTGGCACTCCGATTCACTCGGTCAGTAAGCTAAAGCAGTAAGCGTCGGGCACCAAAGAAACGAACAGGCAGAGCCGGGAGACCCGCGCATTCAAGGTGTAACACACCTAAAAGCTGAATGCATCGGTTTCCCGGCTCTTGACTGTTCGCTTACTATGCGAACGCGCGCCCGGCCGCATTTACCTTGTGGCGTACACGCCCAGCTCACGGAGTATCGCCGCGAGCTTTTCCTTGTTTTCGGGCGACATTTCCCCCACCGGGGGCGCGGTCACGCCGGTGTCGATGCCCACCATCCGGATAGCTTCCTTCATGACGACAGGGAACGTGCCCAGCCCGAACGCGATGCGCAGGGGCGCCAGTTGGTACTGGTATTCCCTGGCCTTCTCCATGTCGCCCGCCATGAACGAATCGAATATGCCGGTAACCAGTCTGGGAACGATGTTTGCCGAGGCAGCCACCGCTCCGGCGCCGCCGTATACGAGATTGGCCAGTATCAGCGTGTCGCGGCCGCTGAATACACGGAAACCGAATTCCCTTGTACGGCGTATGTATTCGCCCATGCGGGTCATGTCGCCCGTCGAATCCTTGATTCCCACTATGTTATCCACGCGGGCCAGTTTCACTGCCAGGTCGACGCCAATGTCCACATGGGTGCGGTCAAGGTTGTTATAGAGTATGGTATCCATGTCCCCGGCGGCCTTCGCGATGGCGGTGAAGTGCGCGTAGAGCTCGTCCTGGGTAGGCGATATGAAATAGGGCGTCAGCACCGATATACCGCTTACGCCGCAGGCTTTCACCATTTCGGTCGTCCGGACGCACTCGGCGGTGGTCACACTGCCTACTCCCACATAGACGGGCACGCGGCCGTTATTATGGCGTACGGTCTCCTCCACCAGTTTCCGCTTCTCGTCCATTTCGATGCCGTAGAATTCACCGGTCGTCCCCAGCACGAAGAGCGCCGCCACGCCGCCCTCGATCGTATAGTCGATGAGCCTGCGCAGCGAGTCCACCATCACCTTCCCGCCGGGCGTCAAGGGCGTGATGAGCGCGGGCATGATGCCGAACCGTTCCCTGATGGCCATAATGGTTATTCCTCCCCCGATTCAAAGTCTTTCCTGAGCGTCGCGCCGGTCGCCACGCTGCCCACCAGCGCTGCGTAGCGCCTGAGCGCGGGACTTGTGACAGACCTGCGGACCGGTCGGTGCTGTGCCAGACGGCTCGCGATCTCCAAGTCATCCGCGAGCAAACTCAGCGTGCGTCCGGGTATGTCGAGCGCTATAGGATCGCCGTCGCGGATAATGCCGATTACGCCGCCCGCCGCCGCCTCGGGAGATATGTGCCCGACGCAGGGACCCCGGGTCGCTCCCGAGAACCTGCCATCGGTGATGAGCGCGCAGTCGTGTCCCAGGCCCATTCCCATCATTGCCGACGTGGCCGTGAGCATTTCACGCATGCCCGGCCCGCCTTTGGGGCCCTCGTACCGTATGACAACGACGTCGCCCTTTCGGACGACACCTCCATAGATGGCTGCCGTGGCCTCTTCCTCGCTCTCAAAAACGCGGGCCGGTCCAGTGTGGCGCAGCATCTGCTCTGCTACGGCCGTCTGCTTAACGATCGCGCCCTCGGGGCAGATATTGCCCCGGAGCACGGCGTACCCACCGTGGGGCGCATAGGCATCTGAGAGGGGTCGGATGACACGGGTATCCCTGTTAACCGCCCCCGCCGCGATCTCGCCGATCGATTTTCCCGACACCGTCATGTGGTCGGTGAGCAGCGGAGCCATCTCACGCAGCAGCGCCGGTACGCCGCCCGCCCTGTGAAAATCCAGAAACGTATGCGCGCCTGAGG
>JAAYXU010000194.1 GCA_012515725.1 Clostridiales bacterium
ATACCTCCTTAATTATCCAGTCCGGTGTCGATGCGCCGGACGCTATGCCGATCCTCTCATATCGGCATATGGGGATCCTTTCTAACTGCTCCGCTGTCTCGATCTCATATGTCTCTGGACATATTTTCCTGCAGATCTCGTACAGCTTGCGGGTATTGGAGCTGTTTCTCCCGCCTACTATGATCATCGCGTCGGAGCGCTGTGCTATGGCAGCTGCCTCCTGCTGCCGCTCACATGTCTCGAGGCACATGGACTCGAACACATCGCAGTCCGCTACCTTGGCGCGTATCAGGGGAACCAGCTCGTCCCACTTGCTCTGGGTCAGCGTGGTCTGCGCCACGACGCACGCAGAGTCCATCGGGGGCAGCGCGTGTACGTCCTCGGCGCTGTTGACCACATGGGCCTTATGTCCGCACCAGCCGCTGATACCCTGCACCTCGGGATGATCCCGCTCGCCGACCACGATGACAGGCCGGTTCCCGCGATAGCACTCCTGAACCCTCTCCTGTATGCGCCTGACGCGGGGGCATGTGGCGTCCACGATCCGGATGCCGCGTGCGCCGAGCTGCCTAAAAACCTCGGGCGGCGCTCCGTGGGAGCGGATGACTAGCGTGCCCTCCGTGACCTCATCGGCAGATCCGGCTACCCGCACACCCTGGCTCTCCAGCTTGGCTACAACCTGCGGATTGTGTATGATCGGACCCAGCGTGTATACGACGGGATGATCCTGCATGCAACGAAGAACCGACTCTACCGCCCTTCGAACCCCGAAGCAGAATCCGCCCTTTTCTGCGATTTCAATGCGCAAAGGCCCACCAGCCTACTTTAATATTCAATAAAAAAAACTAATCTCCTTTTTTATATATAAATAAATCCGGAATATTTACGTATTTGCCAGTTTATCCATGGAGAGAAGCATACGCGACACTGCCTGCGAGATGGTATCGCTCGTGACTCTGACCGGCGCGTAGAGATCCGAGAGCTCCACAGGAGGGCCTACCCGTACGCGTGCCTTCCGGAATATGCGGAATCCTTCGTCGTTGAGGAAACGCACGGGAAGTACCGGCACACCGCTTCGCAAAGCGATGAGTCCCACGCCGGATCTGAACTTCTGCAATTCGCCATTCAGCTTCCGGTTGCGGGTCCCTTCGGGAAATATCGCGAATACCTCGCCGCGCTTTAGCACCGCTGCCGCTGTCTTTACCGCGTGAATATCCGCGCTGCCCCGCTTTACCGGTATTGCGCCCAGGCTCTTCAATGCCCATTTTTTGAAGCCGCCGGTCATGAGCTCCTCCTTGGCGAAGAAGCTGGTGCGAAAGGGCAGCATCATATAGGCCAGAAATAGCGGATCAAGGCCCGATATATGATTGGCATAGGCAATGAACGGGGGCTTCGTCGACCGCAGATGCTCCCTTCCTTCCACCCGCATCGGATATAGCACCGTTACAACCACCGTAACCAGAAGCCGGACGACCCCATACAGAACTCTCCCCATCACTTTGTTCATGAAACGCCTTTCGTCTGCAATTTTTCCTTTATGATAGCGATGACCCGTTCGATCACCGCAGACTCACTCATATGGGTCGTATCGATAAATACCGCATCCTCGGCCTGCCGCAGCGGCGCGTGCTCCCGGCTCATATCCTGCCTGTCCCGCTCAATGATCTGCCGCAGAAGCGTTTCAAACTCGACCGGCGCGTCCTGCTGCGAGAGATCCCGGAGTCTGCGCCGCGCGCGCTCCTCCGCAGTCGCCGTCAGATAGATCTTGCAGTCTGCGAAGGGCATCACGTGCGTCCCGATATCGCGGCCGTCCATAACGACGCTGCTCTTGCGGGCAATGGCCTGCTGCAGCTCGACCATCCGGCGGCGTACCGCCGGGAAGCGACTCACATCCGAGGCGGCGCGGGATACGGCTTGGGTCCGGATGTCTCCGGTCACGTCCCGCCCGTCCAGGTATATCCGCTGGTCGCCGTCCCTTGC
>JAAYXU010000195.1 GCA_012515725.1 Clostridiales bacterium
CTGGCGGGCAGCCTGCCGGGCGTCGCGTACCACGCGATCCGGTCGGGGAAGCTGCGACGCTATTCCTCTATCAGGAACCTGACCGATCCCTTCCGGGTCGCGGCGGGCGTTTTTGAGGCCGCGTCGATACTGCGGAGTCTTCGCCCCCGCGTTGTGTTCTCAAAGGGCGGCTTCGTGTCGGTGCCGGTCGTTGCGGGCGGATGGCTCGCGCACGTGCCGGTCGTCATACACGAGAGCGATCTGACGCCGGGGCTTGCAAACCGACTGTCCATCCCACTGGCGCGAACCGTTTGCGCGACGTTTCCCGAGACAGCGGCGGCCATCGGCAGGAAGGGGCTCCACACCGGGCCTCCGATCCGTCCGGAGCTCCTCGGGGGGAGCCGGGAGCGCGGACTCGCGCTGTGCGGATTTGACGGCAGACGTCCGGTGCTCCTCATTATGGGCGGAAGCCTGGGAGCTCGGGCCGTCAACGATGCGGTGGACGGCATACTGCCCCGGCTCACGCGGCATTTCGCGGTCGCTCATATCCGTGGCAAGGGCAATCTGAATGCAGGGATGGAGAGCAAACCGGATTACAGGCAGTATGAGTATCTGGGCGATGAGCTGCCCGACATACTGGCCTGCGCGGACATGGTTTTGAGCCGCGCGGGAGCGAACGCGATATGGGAGTTCGCGGCGCTGCGAAAGCCGATGCTGCTTGTGCCGCTTCCGCTGTCGGCGAGCAGGGGCGATCAGATTAAAAACGCCCGTTCCTTCGCGGACCGGGGGTGGGCCGCCGTGCTGCCGCAGGAACGGATGACCGGCGACGCGCTTCTCGACGCGCTGCTCGACACCTGGGTCAAGCGCGCGTCCATACGCGAAGCGCTTGGCGCCGCGCCGCTAAACGGACTTAAGCATCTGGAGAGCGCGATACTCGAGGCCGCGCTCGCGTCATCGCCCGGCTGATACGCCTATCCCGTCGTCTGTCAGTGTGAATACGACCGTACCGTCCCTGTCGGTGCGGAAAAGCTGTACGGATAGCTTCTCCAGGCGCGCGAGCACGCGGGTGTGCGGGTGGCCGTAGCTGTTGTCCAGGCCGCACTGCACGACCGCATAGCGGGGGTATACCGCCTCAAGGAACGCCGCCGACGACGACGTGTCGCTGCCGTGGTGGGGTACCTGCAGTATATCGGCGGTAAGTGGGAAGCCTTCGCCCAGAAGATCCCGTTCCACGTCGTCTGTCATGTCGCCCGTAATCAGGAGATCGCCCCATTCGCTTTCCACCCGGACAACGACCGAGTATTCATTATAGTCGCTGTAGCGCGCGTCCTCGGGAGGATGCAGGAACCGCGCCCGCATACCCGCAAGCGCGGCTGTCTGCCCGGGGCGGGGCGCGTGTATGTCGATGTCCTTTTCCTCGATCGCGTCCATCAGCGCATCAAACGTGGGCGTATCGTGTACCGCGCGGGGCATATAGAGCGCGTCCACCGCGAATGATGCGAGCACGTCGGGCAGGCCGCCTATGTGGTCGCTGTGCGGGTGGGTAGCCACCACGATACTGAGCGAATCCACTCCGCGCCGCCGCAGCTCCGCCACGACATCATCGCCCGCCTCGGGAGGCCCGGCGTCCACGAGCAGCCAGTCGTCGCCGTCGCCAACGAGCACGCATGCGCCCTGACCCACATCGATGAATACGGCCAGCAGGCCTTCCCCGTCCCACCCGGATATATCCGCGGGGCCCGCCGGATCGCGCTGCGTTCCGTACCAGATCGCCAGCGCCAGCAGCGCCGTGGCCACGAGCGGCAGTACGCGCCTGCCCTTATTATTCGCCGCCATTGCACTCACGCTCCTGCCCGGCGAATCACTGGTCGTACCCTGTCTCCAGCGCCTGGACAATGAGCGCGGCCGCTCCCTCCATGTCGGAGATGTCCACGGTCTCTGCCGGGCTGTGCACATAGCGGGTCGGTATCGACACTACGCCCGAAGGCACGCCGCCCCGGCTGCTCTGTATCGCTCCCGCGTCGGTGCCGCCCGCGGTCAGCACCTCGCGCTGCCACGCGACACCGGCTCTGCGCGCCGCCTCCTCCAGCCAGGCGATGACCGACGGGTTGCATATGACCGAGCTGTCCAGTACCTTTACGGCCGGTCCCCGGCCCAGATCCACCGTGAAGGGAACGCTTCCGGGCGTGTCTCCGGCAGGTGTCACGTCCAGCGCTACCGCGACCGTGGGATTGATACCGAAAGCCGACGTCCGCGCGCCCCGAAGGCCTACTTCCTCCTGCGCGGAGAATACCGCATATAGATCCATCGGGGACTCCCCGAGCGCCTTTAGTACCTCCACCTGTACCGCGCAGCCCGCCCTGTTATCCATCGCGGCCGCGCTGACCCGCCCTCCCATGACCATGAAATCCGACATGAAAACCGCGACGTCCCCTACCTCGACCTGCTGAGCGGCCTCCTCGCAGGACGCCGCGCCGATATCGACGAACATTTCATTAAACGTCAGCTTCGACGGATCCTTTATAGTATCGCGCAGCTTTTTGGTCTCGACGCCCACGACGCCCCGTACGCCGTTTCCGAACGCCACCTGCCGGTATGCGCTGCGTATCGGGTTCACGCCGCCCACCGCGCACACGCGCAGGAAGCCGTTTTTCTCGATATGGATGACCATGAGCCCTATTTCGTCCATATGCGCCGACAGCATGACGCGGCCCTTTCCACCGCCCTTGCGCTCGGCGATCAGGTTGCCCATCGCGTCCCGTTTGACCCTGTCCACATAGGGCGACACCATCGCCTCAATGACATCGGATGTCTCGGACTCCCGTCCGGTGGGGCCGTAGGCCCTGCACAGCCTTTCCAGCGTATCCTTCATGCCCATGGAACTAGTCCTCCTTCTCAAAAAGGCGATGAATGCGCATCAGCGTTGCGCGCAGCAGCCTTTTGCCGTTATTGAAGTCCTGAAGTGAAAGCGCGGAAACGCCCGAATGAATATACCTGCATGGTATCGTGATATGGGCGACCGGGACGCCTTCGCGAGCAAGCTGTATCGGCCCGGCGTCCGTACCGCCCAGATTCCCCTCCCGGTACTGCCAGGGTATGCCCTCCCTCTCGGCAGCGCCTCGTATGAGCCGCAAGAGCGCCGGATCGGCGATCGCCGAGTGCTCCATAGGCGTGATAGCAGGACCCTTTCCGATGCGGGTTACCCGCATATGGTCGGGTACCCCGTGCATATCGGCGCAGGTCGTACCCTCCAGCACCAGCGCCGCGTCGGGCCGCGTCCGGTGTGATGCGGCGCGCGCGCCCATACCGCCCACCTCCTCCTGCACGGAGAATACCGCGGTGACCGTGACCGGATAGCGCTCTTCGAGCGCCTCCAGCAGCAGCGCGCATCCCACCCGGTCGTCGAGCGCCCGGGATTTGACCATACCGTCTCCAAAGAGCGTAAACTTGCTGTCAAATATCACCGGGTCACCCACCGAGACCAGCTTCTGGGCAGCCTCCCGGGAGGAAGCCCCCACATCGATGACCATCTTGTCAAGCTCGATGGGCTTTCCCTGCTCGTCGCCCTGCTGCAGATGGATTGCCTTTATGCCGATAACGCCCCGAACGCGCCCGGATCCCACGAGCACCCGGGTCGACGGAAGAATCCTTGCATCCATTCCCCCGATCGGTATGAAATGAACGAACCCCTTCTCGTCGATGCCCGATACGAGCATACCTACCTCGTCCATGTGGGCATCGATCAATACATTCCTGTCGGAGTGCTCGTCGCCCTCCTTGATCGCGATGACGCTGCCCAGCCGGTCGATCATGACCCGATCTGCGCAGTCGCGCGCTCTCTTCCATATAAACTGGCGCACCTCGTCCTCGTAGCCCGACACGCCCGAGAGCGCCGTCAGCTTCCTCAGCAGCACAGCCATTCCTCCCATCCCTCGCCGATGGAGCGCAGGAATGCCGCCAGCAGCCGCCCGGCCTCGCTGAGCACGTCCCAGCGCAAAAGCTCCACAGTCGTATGCATGTACCGCAGCGGGAACTCGATAATGCAGAACGGCAGTCCGTCCCGTACCGTCTGCAGGCTGTCGCCGTCGGTACCCGTCCAGCGCCCCGATACGCTGATCGTAAATGGCACGCCTTCCTCCCGCGCGACCGACTGCAGGCGGTCGCTCAGCGCGCGCGAAGGCCGAGGCCCGACCGTAATACATAGCCGGTCGATGGGATACGCCCTAAAGGGCGGCGTATCGGGCGTCTCGGCGTGCGTCACGTCCATCACGACCGCCAGATCGAACCCTTCCCGGTAGGCCAGCCCCTCTATGCCCGACGCTCCCGTTTCCTCCCGCGTGCCCGCGACAAACACGACCTCCGGATAGAGCTGCACGTCGCGCAGGCGCTCCATCGCCTCGCACATGACCGCCACGCCGGCCCGGTCGTCCAGCGCCGCGCCGCACAGCGCTTCGCCCCCGGCCATCTCCCGGATCGGGGAATTGAAAGTCACAATATCTCCGACGCGCACGCGGCTGCGGGCCTGCGCGGCGTCAAAGCCTATATCGATAAACATATCCTCTATCGGTATTGTCTTCTTGCGCTCGTCGGGCGTGAGAACATGCGGGGGCTTGGCGCCGATCACGCCGAAAAGCGGCTCGGTGCCATGAACCAAGACCTCCTGGGCCGGAAGTATCCGCGGATCGACGCCGCCAATGCGCGTAAATCCCAGAAACCCGTCGTCATGGATATGGGTCACCATCAGGGCCACCTGGTCGATATGGGACACGACGAGCGCCCGGAGACGCCCCTTCGTACCCATGCGCGCGCACGTGTTAAAGAACGAATCGGTCCATACGTCATCGGTATATCGCCGAAACTGGGAGGCCGCCAGCGCCGAAACCTCCCTCTCCCAACCCGTAGCGCCGGGTACCGAGCAAAGCTTCATTAAAAAGGCCTTGTTGTCCATGCTCCTCCACCCATATACCCTTTCCTCATAAGGTCGGCGGGAGCCGCCGCTTAACGGGCTTATTATACCATCTCCGATCAATAAATACAAAAGAGACAGCCAAATTCAGCGGAAAACTTTAATAGCCCGGAGCGACCTTGCGCTCAGGGCGGTGGGCCTGTATAATAGCCGCATGAAAATATGCAGATATGACGCTATTGTGTTCGACATGGACGGACTCCTCCTTGATACCGAGCGCCTCGCCATCGAGGCATGGATCGAGGTTTCCCGGCAGGCGGGGTACGATATCCCGCTGGCGGTTATGCTTAATACGCTGGGTCTCGACGAACACGCCACGGGCCGGGTTATACACGATTACGCCGGGCCGGAATTCCCCTATGAATCTCTGAAAACCGCGAAGCGGGCGCTGATGCGCAAGCGCATGATAGACGAGGGAATGCCCAAAAAGCCCGGCGCGGACGAGCTGCTCGTCGCGCTGCGCGAAGCGGGCGTCCCTGTAGCGCTGGCAACCTCGACAGACCGCGAGCGCGCGCTGTGGCGGATTACCCGGTGCGGATGGGCGGAGTATTTTACGGCGCTCACGTTCGGCGACGAGGTGGAGCGCGGCAAACCCGCCCCCGATATATTTGAGCTGGCCGCCCGCCGGATGGGCGTGCGGCCCCAGTCATGCGCGGCGCTCGAGGACTCTCCCGGGGGCCTGGCCGCCGCCCGCGCCGCCGGTATGACGGCGATACTCATTCCCGACATGAAAGCGCCCGACGACGCGCTCCGGCGCGTCGCCCACTACGTGTTCGACGACCTCAATACCGCCGCGCGCCACATATTCACCGACTGATTTACCTCACGCGAGCCTGCCGAGCAGCCGCTCCATCTGGCGTCTCGTGCGCTCGCGCAGATCGTTCATCCGGTCGTGGCGGCTGCCGACGTTCGCGGGATATACGGGTTCTCCCACCACGAGCGTCGTCAGCGGCTTGCGCTTCCACAGCCTGTAGAGACCCGTCGGCTTTCGAAACTTGAAAACCATCGGTATGACCGGAACCTCGCCCTCTATCGCCAGGCGGAACGCGCCGTTCTTAAAGGGCCGCAGCTTTTCGTAATAAGGCCACAGCGCCGTCTCGGGATAGAAATGTATGAGCCGTCCCTGGGCGAGCTGCTCGCGCAGCGCCGCCATGAACGCCATGATCGCCCGCGCGTTTTCGGGTATGGGCACGCCGCCCAGCATCCGCACGAGCCAGCTGATGACCGGTATTTCGAGGTTGCTCTGCAGCGTAGTAAAGTACGGCCTTCGCGGGAAAAGCGTCAGCGCGAGCATCGTCGCGTCCATCACATGCACATGGTTGGCCACCGTGATGGCCCCGCCGCGGGCCATGCGCAGATTGCGCCGCCCCTCTATGCGGAACCCGTTGAACAGCCGGTTGTACAGCAGAAGGATCGGCATGACCAGCGAGCCCAGCAGCCAGGAAATAAACCGGAACCACAGCTTGCGGCATACGAAGGGAAAATGTTCGTCGATGTTCTTTTTAAGAGGCGCCCACATATGGATCACGTGCCGGTCGGTCCGGTCCTCCCGCGCTTTGCGGAAGTCCTCGATCACACGCTCATACACCTTCTCCATCGCCTC
>JAAYXU010000196.1 GCA_012515725.1 Clostridiales bacterium
AATTGAATGTGTAACGATTAACTTTTCATATGTCCTTCTTGACTTTACCGGCTCGATAGCTGATAATAGTTACCAAACGAGAACGGAGGAATGCCCGTGAATATACCCATTGCGGGCGTGGAGCCGGGAAGCCCCGCCCGCCGCGCGGGAATCAGGATGGGCGACCGTCTTCTTGACATAGATGGACAGCCGGTGACGGACTTCATCGATTACAGGTACCTGACCGACGGAAAGCGCGTCACGCTGCGAACCCGCCGGGGCAAACGTGAACAGACGATTGTCATTGAAAAGGAAGCGGGGCAGCCACTGGGGCTTACGCTGGATGCCGAGCTCTACCCGGCTGAGCGGCAGTGCGTCAATAGGTGCGTGTTCTGTTTCGTGGATCAGCTGCCGCGCGGCCTGCGCTCCACGCTGTACGTAAAGGATGACGACTGGCGATACAGCATGCTTTTCGGGAACTACGTCACGCTGACAAATCTCTCGGACCGGGAACTTGCTCGGATTGTATCGCGGCGCGTTTCGCCGCTCTACATATCGGTTCATGCCACCGATGGCGCGCTTCGCGCCGCGATGATGGGCAATCCGGCCGCTGCCCGTATCATGGATCAGCTCCGTGCGCTCGCCCGAGGCGGGATCGTATTTCACTGCCAGGTGGTTCTCTGCCCAGGAGTCAACGACGGAGCTATGCTCGACCGGACCATGACGGACCTGAGAGCGCTCTATCCCGCCGCCCGATCGGTCGCCGTCGTACCGCTGGGGCTGACTCGCCACCGCGACGGGCTCCCCGCGCTCGCGCCTGTAGGCGCAGCGGACGCGCAAAGAGCGGTCGCGCAGGTCGAGGCTCTGGCGGATCGCTGCCTGCGCGAGTCCGGAGAGCGCTTCGCCTACGCCTCAGACGAGCTCTACCAGAGGGCAGGTCTCCCCTGGCCCAGATACCGGGGCGCGAGTCCAGTCCACCAGATGAGCAACGGCGTAGGGATGATGGACGAGTTCATGACCGGATTCGAGGATGCTCTGGGCGACGCCCCGAGCCGTATTGCGTCGCCGCGGCGGGTCACGGTAGTCTCGGGTATGTCCGCTGCCCCGACGATCGCCTCCCTGTGCGCCATGCTGGAGGAGCGTACGCAGGGGCTTTCTGTCCGGGTGCGGGCGATAGAAAACCGTTTCTTTGGGCCGTCTGTAACGGTAGCCGGGCTGCTCACGGGAGCCGATATCGCGGATTCGCTCAGAAATACAAATGTGGGAGACATGCTCTTCGTTCCCGCTTCCTCACTGAGGGAGGAAGATGCGCTGTTTCTGGACGGCGCGAGCCTTGACTGGCTGGAGCGGGAACTGGGCGCCCCGATCGTTCCCGCTTGCGAGGACGGTTATGCGTTCGTTGAGCTTCTCCTTGGTGAGTACGGAAGAGAGTGATGGAATGAAGCCACTCGTGGCCATCGTGGGCCGCCCCAATGTGGGCAAGTCCACACTGTTTAACAGACTTGTCGGAAAGAGAATCGCCATCGTCGAGAATACACCCGGCGTAACACGCGACCGGATCTATGCCGACGCGCACTGGCTCGATCGCCCATTCACGCTCATCGACACGGGCGGGCTGGACGTAAGCAGCGAGGAAACGCTGCTCTCTCATATGCGCAGACAGGTAGATCTTGCCGCGGCATCAGCTGACGTGATCCTCTTCCTCGTTGACGGAAAAAACGGACTGGTCTCCGACGACCGGGATGTGGCCAATTATCTGCGGCACAGCGCTAAACCCGTTCTGCTCGTGGTCAACAAGGTGGATGCTCCGCTCCGGGATGAGGGAATATACGAATTTTATGAGC
>JAAYXU010000197.1 GCA_012515725.1 Clostridiales bacterium
ATCCATCACCGTTTGCGCCGGAATAAAAAAGCTCAGGCGGCAGCCCGAGCGTTGTGTTCGATAAGGCGGCGGTCAATCGCCATTATCTCCGTCAGTGGAGAGTCTGCAGGAAGGCGTCCATTCTTCATTTTATCAGGTTGATGAAACAAAAGCTATTCGGATTACTGCTGAGAAAGGGCACAATTCTACTGTATTATAAGAATGATATATCCCTTTATTCCGCCCATACACTTAACATTATTATATTCTCACACCGCGGAACGGCCGGAATGCGCGTCGCGCTGGAAAAATATTATCGTCCGGTCATGTTTGCCTTAATATCGCCGCGGACGTATAATAGGGAATTGTACGGTTGCATTGATGCATCTAAAGGGGGGCGTTAATTGTTCGGCTTGTCGGCGCGAATCGCGCGGGGCGTAATAGCATGGATCAGGCGGCGCATGGATCCGGGTATGGGCAGGCAGATCGCGTCCATCACGGGCCCCGCCTTTCTGGAGATCGTGCTTTCCACGCTTTTCGGTATGGTGGACATGATGATGGTGGGCCGTATCAACCCCGCCGCCATCACGTCGATAGGCCTGACCAACCAGCCGTTCATGCTGCTGCTGGCGATTTTCTCCGCGGTCAACGTGGGAACCACCGCTATGGTCGCCTGGAGCGTCGGCTCGGGAGATATGCCCTACGCCTCGGCTGTCACACGGCAGTCTCTCGTTGTCAACGCGGCGCTAGGCGTGTTCATGAGCGCGCTGGGGGCGCTTATGGCCCGGAATGTCGTCGTGCTCATGGGAGCGCAGGATGATACGATCGACAACGCGATGGTCTATTTCCGTATCGTTTCCTCGGGCCTCGTCTTTCAGGCTCTGTCGCTGGGCATATCGGCCGCGCTGCGCGGCGCGGGCGAAACAAGGCTTCCTATGCTCTACAACCTCGGAAGCAACCTTCTAAACGTGCTGGGCAACTATGTGCTCATATACGGCAAGTTTGGCTTTCCGCGAATGGAAGTCGCCGGAGCCGCGCTTTCCACAACGCTGTCGCGGGTGCTGGCCTGCTCGGCGGCGCTCTATGTGCTCTACAGAAGATCCCGTCTTTCGGATACGATGCGGGGAAGTTACCGGCTGAACCGCAGTATACTGCGCCGGATAGCGGCGATAGGCGCGCCTGCGGCGATGGAGCAGTTCGTGCTCCAGTCGGGGCTTATACTGTTTGCCCGTACGGTGTCGGGGCTTGGCACCAACGGCTTTGCGGCCCACCAGATCGGGCTTAATATAAGCGGCCTGTCCTTCTCTCCCAGCAGAGCCTTCGGCGTGGCCGCCACGACGCTGGTGGGACAGAGCCTGGGCGCGGGAGAGCTTAAAAAAGCCCAGCGCTACGCGAGCATTGTTCACCATATGGCTATCGCGGTCGCGTGTCTGATGGGCCTCGTGTTTCTACTGTTTTCCCATCCGCTGGCGCGCCTTTATACCGACGACCTGGCGGTAGCGGCGTTGGCCGGGACCGTGCTCAAAATACTCGCGCTGGCGCAGCCCGGCCAGTCGACGCAGCTAACGCTTGCGGGCGCGCTGCGCGGCGCCGGGGATACGATGTATCCATTGTATGCCTCGATATTCGGAATATGGATATTCCGTGTTACTGTCGCGTATGTATTCGTAAACGTGCTCGGCTGGGGACTCATCGGAGCGTGGTCGGCGCTGGTGCTCGACCAGTACACGCGGGCGCTCATCGTGCTGCTGCGGTTCCGGTCGGGCAAATGGAAGGTCTCCCGGCGCAAAGATCCGTCCGACGACATCGCGCGGGAGGCCTAGAGAACCCTTATTTCCACGCCTGCACGATCTTGACGTCTTTAAAGAAATGCGCGATGATCTCCTCGCAGCTTGAACCGTTCTGCGCCATCGTGAAAGCGCCCCACTGGCTCATGCCCACGCCGTGTCCGTATCCTTTGCCCGATACCGTGAGCTTTCCGTCCTTCCAAGCGCATCCGGTCAGCAGCGTCGAGCGGAAACGCTGTGGATCCAGATGTTTGCGAAGCTCGGCCGCGTTGACCTCGGTTTCCCCGAACGTCAGCGTCACGCACCGCCCGGAAGGCCCCCGCTCGCTTATCTCGACCGGTTCCAGCGAGTCCGCTTTAAGGCCCATTTTGCTCAGAGCCGACCGGATCTCGTCCTTTGTGAACGACTTGCTCCACTCGAGGGCCTCGGGGGGCGCGGCGGACTCGTCGCTTTCGACGACGGTTATATAGGGTGGATCGGACTCCTTGTAGTTCAGCCCCTCGGTCGCCGTCGCGGTCTTGCCGCCTGAGCAGGCGTGGAACCATGCCTTGATGGCCTGCTCCCCGTGCACTATCACCTGGCCGCGGGTTTCCTCTACGGCCTGACGGATCGCGTCGTTGACGCCCTTTAGGTCATAGGCCTGGCTCTCCTTTTCGTCTGTCGATATGTCGGCGCCGCCGTACTGCGACTGTCCCTTCGTATTGAGGAAATCGATGAGATATGTACGCGCTATGATCGCCTGCGCTTTGAGCGCTTCTTCGGGCCAGTCGTTGCGCATCTCCCCGGCCAGCACGCCGCACAGATAGTCCTCCGCGTCCATGTCGCGGGACTCCTCTTCGTCCACGACATACACGGTGAGTATCCGCTCCGAGCCCTGTAGCTGCGAGGGCAGAGACAGCGCGCCCGGGTCGGGGGCCTGCGTCGCCGTCCCGGCGGTCTGCGCGGCGGCCGTTCCTGCCGCGGCCGTCTGCGAGGGCGACGGCGACGGCGGGTTCATTCGGCAGGATATGGTGAGCGCCGCCAGCAGTATGGTGAGCGGCCACATACGATTTAACCGATTCATAAAAATCCCTCCATGGATACTTTTCCGTTTCCCATTGTTCCCCGGGACAGTTTCAATCATGCGTCGGCCTGGCCGCTTAAGGTTCTCTTTTCCCGTTCCTTGCCCCGGAAACGCTTTATAGGGTATAATGGGTTCGTTCGGGAAAAGCTGAAATAGGCCTGATGCTGATACCACACAAAAGGAGCGGATATGAGACGCGAAAGAGATAAAAGGAAACAACCAGCTCCGGCGAAGAAACGATATGTTCTTATTTTGGCCGTGCTGCTGGCCGCGGCGGCACTGACCGTGATACTCGCTCAGCCCCCTGCCGATAACGCGGTCTCCTCAGCCACGCTCAAGCCCAGGACCACGGGCTCCGAGGTCGAGGCGCTCGCGCAGATCGCGCCGCACACGCGCCCCGGCGCTTACAATGTGCTGGTAGAGCAGTATCTGCCGCTTCGCGCGGGTCCCGACGCGCAGAGCGAAGTAATCGGCCGGATCCAGGTAGGCGACCAGGTGACGGTGCTGGACTGGGTCGGCGCTTACACGCTGGTGCGCTCGAACCGAACCGGCGTCACAGGCTATGCGGTGGGCGGGTTCCTCGCGCCCGCTGAGGCCGACGCGTTTCTCGTGCGCGAGGGTGTCGTCGACGTGTCGCAGCAGATGTATGGCTACGATGATATGCGCGCCGATCTGGCCGCGCTCAGGGAGCGCTACCCGGATCTTTTGGCGCTGGGCTCCATCGGAACCACGCCCGACGGCAGAGAGATACCGGTGGCGGTGGCGGGCGATCCGGGCTCGTCCGTTCATTTTCTAATCCACGCGTCGACCCATGCCCGCGAGTACATGAGTACGCTGCTCATCATGAAGCAGCTTGAGGCTTTCCTGTCGGAGTACGAGACCGGAGACCCCGCGCTGCGGGACATCGTCTTTCACGTCGTCCCGATGGCCAACCCCGACGGCGTGACGATCAGCCAGCAGGGTCCGGAGGCGATCATGGACCCGGCTCTCCGGGAAGGTCTTCTGGATATTTACGAGCGCGAAAGGGAGGCCGGGAATACCGATCTTTCGCAGGGCGACTACTTCAGCAAATGGAAGGCCAACGCGCGGGGCGTCGATCTCAACTGCAACTACGACGCCCGCTGGGAGGGCATCGGGGGCCCTTCAGGCCCGTCGTCTAGCGGGTATAAGGGAGAAGCGCCCGAGTCCGAGCCCGAGACGCAGGCCCTCGTCCGGTACACGCGGGAGCATCAGTTCGCGGGAACCATCAGCTACCACGCGTACGGATCGGGGTATTTCTGGGACTTCGGCCAGCAGGGGACGCTGAGGGAGGAAACGCGAGAGCTCGCGTGGCTGGTGCAGTCGGTGAGCGGCTATCTGCCGCTCGAGGATATATTGGGCGGGGATTCCGCCGGGGGATACAAGGACTGGGCAATAGACAAAATGTCGATACCAAGCCTGACGATCGAGATCGGCACGACCTCGTGCCCTATGTCCATACGTGAGTTCCCCTCGCTGTGGGAGCGCAACCGCGAAATATGGACCGTCGCCGCGCAGTGGGCGGCGGGTACCGCGGTCATCGGCTAACCCCGGAATGAGGGAGTGTCTTTGGGGCAACAATTCAGTGACGGACATGAATACCATACATGAGGGAGGTTATCGCTGTGAAAAGACGCATTCTGATTCTTGCTTTGGCGGCGCTTCTGCTTGTGCCCGCCAGCGCGTTTGCCGCGCCCGGTGACGAACGGGTGGCGGTGGGCGCGGATCTTAGTCAGTCGCAGAAGGAGACGGTATACGGTTACTTCGGCATAGGCCAGGGCTCAGTTGAGGAGCTCACCGTTACCATTGATGACGAAAGAGCCGCTCTGGAGGGTGTCGTTCCCGCAGAGAAGATGGGCACGCGCTCCATTTCCTCGGTCTATATACGGGAGCTGGAGCCCGGCTCGGGCATCACGGTCGATACCCATAACATCACATGGGTCACCGCCGAAATGTATAAATCGGCGCTCACCACCGCGGGCGTCGCCGACGCGGCTGTCGTGGTGGCCGCACCGACCGGCGTATCGGGTACGGCCGCGCTTACCGGCGTGTTCCGGTGCTACGAGAGCGTCACCGGCAAGCCGCTCGACGAGCAGGCCAAGGACGTAGCCGGAGAGGAGCTGGTATTCACCGGAGAGCTGGCCGAGCTCTTAGGCTCCGAGGAAGCCGTCGCGTTCATGAAAGAGCTCAAGGAGGCGCTGGCCCGCTCCAAGGACATGACCGACGACGAGCTGCGTCAGCTCATACGCGACACAGCCAAAGACGCCAATATAACGCTGACCGAAGATTCGGTCGAGCGGCTGCTCGGGCTCATCCGGCGGCTCGCGCAGATGGATCTTGATCCCGAGGCGATTCTCGAGCAGGTCCGGTGGTACGAGAGGATGATACGCGGGTTCCGTCAGGCGGGCGAAAAAGCCGGCGAGCTCGTGACCACGTTTAACCGTTTCTTTGACCGCGCGGTCGAGTGGTTCCGCAATCTTTTTAGCGGCGGCTGATCCCGGCTGCCACAGGATACTACGCGACACCAATGGCGCGACACGCCGTTGGTGTTTTTTATTCGGAAAGGCCCAGCCCGGCGTGGCAGCAAGCGGGCAGCGCGAAAGCATTTGTTCTTCATATAACAAAAGGATGTATTCATCATTCAATTTGATTCAGAAGCGCGCCTGCCGCACGAACGCTTCGCGGGGGCTGTAAAGCTTTCGCGGCAAGCCGCCGATATATCAAATGAAGGCAAAGAATCCGGCCGGAATCAAGCCTTTTGTCGAAAAAGGATTTTCGATAATAATAAAATCATGGAGGATTAAAAAATGAGGATCAATCACAACATCTCAGCGCTCAATACCTACAATCAGCTGTCCAAGAACACATCCCTGTCCAGCAACTCGCTGGCGAAACTGTCCTCGGGCCTGGCCATCAACAAGGCCGGAGACGATCCGGCGGGTCTGTCGATCTCCGAAAAAATGCGGGCGCAGATTCGCGGCCTCGACCGGGCTTCCGAGAACGCGCAGGACGGTATCTCTCTGGTGCAGACCGCTGAGGGCGCGCTCCAGGAGAGCAGCGAGATACTGCAGCGTATGCGCGAGCTGGCGGTTCAGGCCGGTAACGACACCGCGACCGCTGACGACCGCGCCGCCATCAAGGGCGAGCTCGACCAGCTGGCCCAGGAGCTGACGCGCATAGCGGACACCACGAAGTTCAACGGCAAGAGCATCATGGCCTCGGGCGGGCAGTTCAGCGGCACCTTCCAGATCGGAGCCGACGCCGGGCAGACACTCGACGTCAGCATGAGCGCGATGGACGCTGTCACGCTGGGCGTGGGCACCGCGGTCACAGAGAACGCATCGGTAGCGGAGATTGCCACCGTAAGCGGCGACGGAGACGAATTCGTTGCCGGCGGCGTATCGCTGGCAAACTACACCCAGTCAAACGACCTCGAAATCAAGCTCGAAATTACGACGGCCGGCGCCGCCGGCACAGCCGCCGTTGCCACCATCACCATTAACGGAGTCGAGAAGAGCGTCACAGCCGACGCTGTGGGCGTCAATCCGACATTCACGCTGGCCAGCGCCACATTCGGCGACATATTCGAGTCGGGCCAGTCGATCACCATCACCGGCGCGAACACCCCGATCTTGGGCGACGAGGTCAACATACTCGTAAGCGGCAAGCGCGATACCATATCTGGACTTGCGGTGGATACGACGGCCAATGCCGGAGACACCATCACGGCCATC
>JAAYXU010000198.1 GCA_012515725.1 Clostridiales bacterium
ATTGAGGTCGTCGTCCATCGCGTCGATGAACCGCTGCTTTGTGGCGCTCACGAGCGACCCCATTTGATCCGAGATCGATCCGTCGCAGGCCGTCTGCCCGGCGGCGGAGGCGGCCCAATTGTCCCGTGCGCTGTACAGGCGCGCGAGCGCGGCCTGCGCCTGCGCGAGCTGATCCTCCGAGTAGTTGATCGGGCTTCTGTAGTGAGCCGACAGCAGAAAGAAGCGAACCGCTTCCAGCGGATATTTCTCCGCGATCTGGCGCACCGTGAAAAAGTTCCCCCGGCTTTTGCTCATCTTCTGGTTATCGATGCTGATAAATCCGTTGTGCATCCAGTACCGGACGAAGGGTTTTCCTGTCGCGCCCTCGGACTGGGCGGTCTCGTTCTCGTGGTGTGGGAACAGGAGGTCCGCCCCGCCGCAGTGTATGTCCACCGTCTCACCCAGATACTTCATCGCCATCGCCGAGCACTCGATGTGCCATCCGGGGCGCCCCTTCCCCCAGGGGCTATCCCACGCGGGTTCACCGGGCTTTTCGGATTTCCAGAGCTCGAAGTCCATCGGGTTTTTCTTCTGCTCGCTTTCGTCGACGCGCGCGCCGGTCATGAGGTCGTCGAGATTCTGTCCCGACAGACTTCCGTAGTCCTCATACGCGGCCGTATCAAAATAAACCCCGTCGCCCGACGCGTAAGCAAGTCCTTTTTTTTCCAGCCTGCGGATAAGGCCGATGATCTCCCCGATATGCTCGGTAGCCCGAGGATGGATGTCGGCCCTGCGAACGCCCAGCCCCTCCGCGTCCTTCCAGTACTCGTCTATGAAGCGCCGGGCGATTTCGGGAACCGTCGCGCCCTCCCCGCGGGCGCGGTTGATCATCTTGTCGTCTATGTCAGTGAAATTCTGCACGAACGTCACCGCGTATCCCCGCCAGACGAGGTAGCGGCGCAGGACATCGTATATGACGAGCGGCCGGGCGTTCCCCAGATGAATGTAGTTGTATACCGTTGGACCGCAGGCGTATATGCCGATCCGGTCGCCCGGACCCGGGACAAGCTCCTCCTTTTTCCTGGTGGCTGTGTTGTAGATGCGCATGGTTATCCTTCCCTTTCATCACTGGTATGCTCCGGCGGCTGGGACGCGGCGCGCTTGAGTTCACGGAGCTCCGCTCTGATCGCTACAAGCTGCCGGCGCAGACACTCGATCTCCGCGGCCACTGGGTCGGGCAGCCGCACCTGATCCAGCTCCTCGCTGGGCGGCCGTCCATTACAGCGTACCACCCGTCCGGGATTGCCCACCACCGTGCAGCCCGGGGCGACCTCCTTGAGTACGATAGCTCCGGCGCCGATGCGAGCGCCGTCTCCTACGGTAAAGGGACCCAGTACGCTCGCGCCCGCTCCGACCAGCACGCCGTTGCCAAGCGTAGGATGGCGCTTGCCGGTGTCCTTCCCGGTACCGCCAAGTGTGACGCCCTGATAGAGCGTAACATTGTCGCCTATCTCACAGGTCTCCCCGATGACGACGCCCATACCGTGGTCTATGAAGAAACCGCTTCCTATACGCGCGCCCGGATGGATCTCGATGCCGGTAAAAAACCGCACGATCTGGCTGATAATGCGAGCTATCAACCGCATCCTGTGGTTGTTTAGCCAGTGCGCCGCCCTGTGCCAGAGTACCGCGTGAATCGACGGGTAGCACAGCAGCACCTCCAGTGCGCTGCGGGCCGCCGGGTCGCGGTCCAGCGCCGCGCGGATGTCACCTCTCAAATGCCTGAACACCCCGTTCACCCCCTCACTATATACAAAACCCCGTCGCTTGCAATGCAAGAGACGGGGCTGCTGCCTCGCGGTTCCACTCTCGTTCCCGGACTTTCCGGGCTCTCGTCGCATTCACGCTGCGCATACGTCCGGCCCTACTGCCTTTTTCGGGTCGGCGGCATGATCGGCGGGGCACTTCCCCTCCGCCCTTCTCCCAGGACGCTTCCAGCCGGTGGCGTCCACTCTCTGCCGGGAATCGGCGGCGGTACTCTTCCGCCTCGTAGCCTTTACACTTTAATTATACAGCATATTCCCGGCAGTAGCAATATGGCATCGTACTATTACGGGCGACAGTTTTTGATAGTTTTAATTTTATATGAGAGTTTTTGTCTCGAGCAATCCTCTATTCCCATTTCTTGACCGCATGACGCGCGTCTCCCGCGGAAAAAATAGAGCGGGAGGTGTACCTTTATTG
>JAAYXU010000014.1 GCA_012515725.1 Clostridiales bacterium
AGCGGAACGCCGAGCCTTCCGCGGGCGCGCCGTTCATGAAAAACAGGAACCCGAGGCCGCCCGTCATGAAGAACAGAAGGCAGGCCAGCGCCGTACGCCGCGCGCATTTTAGGCGGTCCTCCAGAAAGATATGAAAGCCCGCAAAGCACAGCGCGGTCATGACGAGTGAGGGCGCGATGACAGACCAGCGCAGGGGCAGCCCCAGAAGCATCAGGCTGGCCGAATGGCTGTCTACGAGAAACGGGTACGAGAGACGGACCCCGGGGAGGATCGAGTATTCGGGCGGCCACACGCGCTGCTCGGAGATCGAGGAGACGATTCCAAGATGCAGATTGAGGTCGCCGTAGGTCGACTGTCCGGCGTACAGCCCGTCGGGGCCGGGCGCGAGCACATGGCCCATAAATAGCGCTGTCATTAATACCATGAGCGGCGCGCTCCATACGAGCAGCGCCCGCAGCGAGCGCCTGTCCTCGGGCCGCGCCGGTTCGGGCCTGCCGCGGCGGGCAATGCGCACCCACAGCCACAGCCCCAGTCCGGTTGCGGCCGACAGCGCGTGGGCTGCCGGGCCAAAGCCGAACGCGAACGCCCACACGGCTGGAAGCCAGATCTGCGCGGCCAGTCCCAGCGCCGCGCCCAGCCACAGGCGCACACGCCAGGGCCGATCCGGGAAAACACGGCTCCCGGCGTCGATACCGGCTGCCAGGAACGCCGTCATATATAGTAGAGCAAGCATAGTTTCCTCCCGGCTACTTACTATCGCGCAGCCAGACAGCCGGGCTGGCGTCGCTGGGCATGCGCCAGTCGCCCCGCGGCGACAGCGACACGGTCCCCACCTTGGGGCCGTCGGGCAGGCACGAGCGCTTGTACTGCTGCGAGAAGAAGCGCGTGAGGAATGTTTGAAGCGTCCGGTCGATATAGGCGTCCGCGTATTTACCGGCAAACGCGATACGGGCCAGATAGCGCAGCTTGGAGGGCGGCGCGCCGCCCTCGATCATATGGTAGAGGAAGAAGTCATGCAGCTCATACGCGCCCAGTATGTCCTCGGTGCGCTGCGCGATGCAGCCCCCGTCGGAGGGTATGAGCTCGGGGCTTATGGGAGTATCGAGTATGTCGCGCACGACTTTTATGGTGTCCGCGCCGAACTCTCCCGCCAGCCAGGCCGTCAGATGACGAATGAGCGTCTTTGGAACGCCGCCGTTGACGTTATACATGCTCATATGGTCGCCGTTATATGTACACCAGCCCAGCGCTAGCTCCGACAGGTCGCCTGTGCCCAGCGCGATACCGCCAACCCGGTTCGAGTAGTCCATCAGTATCTGGTAGCGCTCTCGGGCCTGGCTGTTCTCGTATGTGATATCGTGGGTGGCCGGATCCTGCCCGATGTCGGAGAAATGCTGGTCAAGCGCCGGTCCGATCGGGATTGTCAGCCCGGTCGCGCCCAGCGCCGCGGTCAGCGCGTGTGCGTTGCGCTCTGTGCGGTCGGTCGTGCCCGGCCCGGGCATCGTCAGCGCGTGAACGCCCGCCGGATCCCATCCGGCCTGCCGGAACGTGTGCGCCGCCACCAGAAGCGAGAGCGCCGAGTCCAGGCCGCCCGACACCGCGACGGCGCAGACGCGCGTTCCTATGTGCTCGAGTCTTTTGCGAAGGCCCGCGGTCTGTATCGACACGATCTCGCTGAGCCGCTGATCGCGCTCGGATCCGTCGGGAACGAACGGCTGCGGCGCGGTCGCCCGCAGCAGCGTGCCGTCGTCCGCGTCCGCCGCCGCAAAGGGGACCCTGCGCCCGGGCTCGGAATCGCCCTCGAAAAATCCTGTGCTGCGGCTACGCAGATACGTCAGCCGTCCCACGTCCACGTCGGCCGCCGTGAGCACGTCGTCCCGGCCGAACCGCTCGCCCTCCGCTAGCGCCGCCCCGTTCTCGTATACCGCCGTATAGCCCCCGAATACCAGATCCGTCGTCGACTCCCCGGCGCCCGCCCCGGCATACACGTATCCGGACACGCAGCGTCCCGACTGCATGGAGATGAGCCCCCTGCGATACGGGTGCTTGGCGACCAACTCGTTGCTGGCCGACGGATTGAGAATTATCTGCGCGCCCATCTGCGCCAGGCGGCCCGACGGCGGATTGGGCGACCACAGATCCTCGCATATCTCGATCGCGAACGAGAAGCGCTCCGACTCGAATACGAGATCGCAGCCCATAGGAACCTCGCGTCCGCACAGGCGGACGGTCTTTGGCGCCAGCGTCCCCGGCGCGAACCAGCGCCGCTCGCAGAATTCGCGCGAATCGGGGATATTGAGTTTGGGCACAACGCCCAGCAGGGTCCCCTGCCCGATGACAGCGGCGCAGTTAAATAGCCTGCCTGCGGCCATGACCGGCAGACCCACCGCCGCAATCACGGAGCCCGCGCAGGCTATTAGCTGCGAGAGCCCTTCCTCGGCCGCACGCGTGAGCGCGGGCTGCAGGAAAAGGTCGCCGCATGTGTATCCGGTCAGGCTGAGCTCGGGAAAAACCACCGCCGCGATCTGCCGGGACTCCGCTTCCCTCATAAGCGAGCGTATCCGCGAGACGTGGTAGTCTACGTCGGCCACCCTTACGCGGGGACTGGCGGCCGCGACCCGTACGAAACCGTAATCCGAGAGCATGACTAACTCCTTCCAATATTGGCCTTCATTATAGCATATCCGGTGTGCGGGCTCAATAATGGAAAACGGGAGAAAGACAGCAGGGCGAAAGCATTTGTTCTCCGAAAACAACAGTCACGAAAGTGCTCCGCTGGGCTGCCGCTTGCCGATAGTTATCGAACTAACATCATTTTGGGAGCCGCAGGGTCTGCTCCCGCCGCGTCCCTGTTGGGTTCCCCGCTTGACACCCCTCCGCCCCAGGGATATGATAGGGACAAGCTTGGTAAACTTGGACGCACGAAAGGCAGCCGTATTGGAGATCATCGATTTTCACGCGCATGTGTATCCGGACCGCATCGCCCAGAAAGCGTCCGAGAGCATCGCGGCATTCTATGATATACCGGTACAGTTCCCAGGCCGGGTATCCACGCTGCTGGAGCGCGGCGATGCGGGCGGCATCTCCCGGTTCGTCATCCATTCGGTCGCTACCGCGCCCGAGCAGGTGCGCAGCATCAATGGTTATATCGCGCGCGCCGTCTCCGAGAGCGCGGGGCGCTTCATCGGCTTTGCCGCGATCCATCCCGACTGCGACGATATCGCCGGGGAGATCGACCGCGCTTTGGGGCTTGGCCTGCGCGGGCTTAAGATCCATCCCGATTTTCAGCGGTTCCCGGTAGATGGGCCCGGAGCCTGCCGGATATTCGAGGCCGCGCGGGGAAGACTGCCCGTGCTCATCCATACAGGAGACTTCCGCTACGACTACTCAAATCCCGAGCGGGTGGCCCGGGCGCTCGATTGGTTTCCCGAGCTGACGGTCATAGGCGCGCACTTTGGGGGCTGGTCCCAGTGGGAGCAGGCCGCCCGGGCGCTGGCCGGGCGGCCGAATCTGTTCGTCGACACGTCAAGCTCGCTTTATGCGATCGCGCCCGAGCGGGCGCGCGCGCTCATCCGCCTTTATGGGGCCGACCGGGTGCTGTTCGGCTCGGATTTCCCGATGTGGGATCCGGCGCTGGAGCTCACGCTGCTCGGGCGCGTCGGGCTCACCGATGACGAGCGTGAGCGGGTGCTGTACCGGAACGCCAGGGAGCTGCTGGGCCTTTAGGGTCAGCCGTTTTTCTGCATGTACAGGAATTCCGACACCGATTTGCTTTTAAAGAGAATGACGCCCGAAGCGACGCAATACACCGCATAGCCTATGAGAAACGCGACCGCGCCGGGAGGAACCGGGGCTCCTGACTGACCCGCCGCCGCGAGAACCGCCAGACTCACTAGCGCGACAAGAACCGCGCTGCCCGCAAAGTACGCGCGAACCCACGACACGCCCGCGTAGAGCGCGACCGACAGCGCGAGCTGAATTATCAGCGTGAAAAAGTTAAAATTCCAAAACGCCGATACGATCGCGCCGACCGCGTTCAATGTGGCGATCGTGAACACGATAGCGCGGCCGGTCCGAATCATCCTCTGCTGCTCGCGCTCAAAGTCGATGAGCGCCTTCTCGCGCTCGGACTCGGTCACGCCGTCGAAACGGAAGAAATCGGGCTTTACATCGGTCGGCGGCAGGCTGGCCCGGGCGGTCGAGCGGATGAGCCCGTCGGCCAGCTCGTCCACGCTCCTTATATCCCGGTCCCGGAGCTCCCCCAGCGCGTCCAGCACCATGCGGCGCTGCCGGACTTCCGAGCGGAGCCCGTGTATATGCCCCTCCACAATGGGCCGGACGCGTCCGGGCGAGCGCGTCATCTCCAGTATCGACTCGATAGAGAAACCGGCCTTGCGCAGCGCGGCCACTCGACGGAGCCGCAGCAGGTCGCCCTCCTCGAAGTCGATATATGTTCTCCCGTTGATCCGCTGCGTATCGGGCGCTATGAGTCCCTTCTCGATATAGAACCGTATGGTTTTCTCGGTAAGTCCCGTCTTGCGGCAGGCCTCGATCATTTTCATGTTACTCTCCTCCCGCCGTCATTCTACGCTCTTCCCTTGGGGAAGTGTCAAGCGTTTTTCATTAAAATATAAAATACCGCGGCGAAATCATGTTCCGTCGCGGGAATGGGTACAGGCGCGTTTGCGGGATGTCGCGTGTGGTTGGCTATTAAAGCCGACAGCCGAATAGCCGCGCGGGGCTGCCGGTCAATCGAAATAACCCTGCGCGTACAGCAGCTCCGCGGTCAGCAGTCCGCCTCCGGCGGCGCCCCGCAGCGTGTTGTGGGACAGGCACACGAACTTATAGTCGTACTGGCTGTCCTCGCGCAGGCGGCCGATAGACACCGCCATGCCGCCCGACAGATCGCGGTCTAGCCGCGTCTGGGGCCGCGCGTCGTCGTCGAAGTAGACAAGGAACGGATCCGGAGCGGAAGGAAGTCCGAGTTTTACGGGCAGGGATTCAAACGCGCTCCACCGGGACAGTATTTCGTCCCGTGACGGCTTGCGCTCAAAGGAAACGAATACCGCGGCCAGATGCCCGTCGCTGACGGGGACGCGGAAGCACTGGGTCGTGATGGACGGCTCCGCGGTCGGCACGATCGCTCCGTCGGCCACCGCGCCCCATATCTTGAGGGGCTCCTGTTCGCTTTTCTGCTCCTCCCCGCCTATATAGGGAATCACGTTGTCGAGCATATCGGGCCATGTCTCGAACGTCTTTCCGGCTCCCGATATGGCCTGATAGGTACAGGCAAGGATGCGGCTGACGCCAAAATCCATGAGCGGATGCACGGCCGGCACATACGACTGGATCGAGCAGTTGGGCTTGACCGCGATAAACCCGCGCCGTGTGCCCAGCCTCCTGCGCTGGGCCGGTATGACCGCGAGATGCTCCGGGTTTACTTCGGGTATGACCATCGGGACGTCGGGAACGCCGCGGTTGGCCGAATTATTGCTTACGACCGGAATCTCTGCCCGCGCGTAGCGCTCCTCTAGCGCGCGCGTCTCGGACTTGTCGAGATCCACCGCGCAGAACACGAAATCAAGACCCGCCAGCGCGTCCGCGTCGGCAGCGTCGGTTACCGTCAGCCCCGCCATCGCGGCGGGAAGAGGACGCGGCATCCGCCAGCGGCCCCGGACGGCCTCCGCGTAGGTTTTTCCGGCCGAACGCCCGCTCGCGGCCACAGCGGCCACCTCGAACCATGGATGATTTTCAAGAAGCAGCGCGAAGCGCTGACCTACCATGCCGGTGCCGCCCACCAGGCCTACACGCAGTTTTTTACTCATCGCGTCCTCCGTCCGGACAGAAATTTTACACAGTATAGCATATGCCCGGGGACGCCGCAAGCGCGTGATTTTTTATTGTGCTATCTTTGTGATACTGCCGTCCTGAACCGCTCTGCCTGCCGTTTCGTTTCTCCGGAATTGGTGATATAATGAAATCCGGCTCAATCACGACGCGCGGCAGCGCAGAAAGGGATGGGAGTATGGATATGAAATCGGATACGGTATCGGTGATCATCGCGGGCGACCTGTGCATGCGCGGGCCGATGGACGCGCTCATAGGCTCGGGGCGCGAAGCGGGCATGTTCGAGGAGGTGCGCTCCCTTTGGGACGGGGACGACCTGCGCATCGTCAATCTCGAAAATCCGCTCCTTGATGGCGGTGTGCCGATTCACAAATCGGGCCCGAACCTAAAAAGCCCTGAAACTGGCGTGGGCCTGCTCATCGCCGCAGGCGTCGACGCGGCGATACTGGCCAACAACCACATCGGAGACTACGGCGACGAGGGCGTGCTGCGTACGCTTTCGATACTGGACGCCCACGGGATCGGATACATGGGAGCGGGCGCGAGCATCGACATGGCCCGCAAGCCCTGGTTTGCCCGGCGCAAAGGGTATACGCTTGCCGTGCTGGCGGCGGCGGAAAACGAATTCGGTACCGCGACAGCCGAGCGGCCCGGCAGCAACGCACTGAACCTGCGGCGGCTGTGCGCCGACATCGCGGACGCGCGGGATCGCGCCGACTTCGTGCTGGCGGTCATACATGGCGGCAACGAATACAATCCGGTTCCGTCGCCTGTCGTCGTGGACCGGTACCGGGCTCTCGTGGACGCCGGGGCCGACGCGGTCATCGGTATGCATCCGCACTGCCCGCAGGGGTACGAGACGTATCGCGGCAAGCCCATCGTATACAGCACCGGGAATTTTCTTTTCGGCAACGCCGCCCGGCCCGATCCGCAAGATCCCTGGTACTACGGGTATCTGCCGCGCATCGTGCTTGGCGGGGGTGAGCCCGCGCTCACGGTCCACCCGTACCGCTTCACGCCCGACCTGACGCGTATCCATATGCTGACCGGCGGGGAAAAAGAGCGGATGCTCGCCTATCTCACAAAAATATCCGCCTATATAACCGATCCCGAAAAACTGTGGACGCACTATGAAAGCTGGTGCGCGCTTCAGGGCCCAAGGATGGCCAGGTGGCTGGCATGGAACCCCGACACGCCCGATCCCGGCACGGACAGCGCGACTCTGGCGCTTCGCAATCTCTTCACGTGCGAGGCCCATAACGACCTCATGAAAACATATCTGCGGGCGGTCTGCGACGGAAGGATCGCTCAGTGCGAGCAGGGAATCCCGCAGGTAATCGAGCTGCAGCGGATGCCGCAGGTTTAGCTCCCGCGGCGGGAATGCGCGGTTTTGAGGAGCGGTGTATTGACCAGCTCGATACCCGCTCCCCGGAACTCTCCCGCGTAAAGCAGTCCCTTGCCGCATTCGAGCCGCACCGATATCGCGCTGTCAAGACTCTCCTCGATGAGCCGGTCCATGCCCGCGGGCGTCGGAGCGCGCAGCGGTGAGAACGAACCCGTCCGGGCAAACGCGCTGAGGCGAAGCCTTCCCCGGGCGAGCTTGATGTCGAGCGTTCCCGGTCCGTACTCAAGCCATGTAACGCGCCCCGCGTTATATGTCGCGAAGCGGTACTCGCGGCGGCCCACCGCGAGTATCGCGATAAGGCCGGTTAACGAGCCCTTCCATATGGGGACCTGCGCGATAGAGCAGGTAAAGCTCGCCGGAAGCCGCGCGCTCACGGGCGTATTTCCCTGCAGCCAGACCCATCCGGCCGGAAAGGACGAGCCCCAGTCTTTCTCGATGTAGCCCGTGCCGCCGTCCATCGATATGCTCTTTCCTCCCAGGCGCACCGATCCGCGCAGGCTGTGCGACAGGCTGAGTACGCCGTGATTGCACTCAAGGGGCAGCCACGAAAACGGGCCCATTACCGAGCGCGGCGCGGGAGGGCGCGGCGAGCCGTAGGCGATATCGGCGGAAATTTCCTCTTTGCCGGAGCCTGTGCGCAGCCGTATTCCACTTAGCCCAAACTCGCTTTCGCCTACGACCACGCTGAATGGATTATCGCGGCAATAGAACGCGGCGGCCGGATAGGGCCGGAAGTAATCGACCGGCCCCGGCGCGCAGATACACTGTATGAAGCTGTGGTCTTCGCCGTCCCGGCTCCTGTGCATACCTGGTATGACCGCGAACGAGAACGCGCCGTCTGCGCTCGTATGCCTGAAATACCAGCCCTCGAAATAGGGACGGCTCGCGCTAAGCGCGTTGCAGTGCTCGGGGCGGCGCAGGCGCGCGTATTTTGTCAATGCTCCCCCGCCTCGTCAAAGCCGGGCAGAGGCCGCACCGCGGGTCCCTCCTTCACTGTCCCGTCAGGCTCGAAGCGCGAGCCATGGCAGGGGCAGTCCCATGTGCGCTCCGACGGATTCCAGGCCACCGGGCATTTCATATGAGTGCAGTGGGCCCCGCATATGGAGAGCGTCCCCGACGGACTGCGCGATACGGCCATGAGCTCCCCGTCGCTACGCAAAACCGCTCCCTCGCCGGGCGCGACGTCCTCGGGCTTCTGCGTGGTTCCGGTCAGTACTCCCTCGGCGAAGCTGCCCGTCACATGCGCGCCCTGTACGACGACCTCGCGCGCCGACGCGCCCGGCGTGAAGCGCGACGGACGGTACAGCGCGCGGGCTTCGAGTATAGGGTGGCGCTCTCCAGTGATCATAGAGGATATGAGCAGCGCCGCCGCGGCCGACGTCGTCATGCCCCATTTGGCATAGCCGGTCGCCACATAGATATGGGGCGTTTCCTCGGACATGGGCCCGATGCAGGGCACATGGTCGGCGGGCATCGCGTCCTGCGCCATCCAGGAGGCGTCCGGCTCGGCGGTCACATCGTGAAACGCCAGACGGAGCCATCGATAGATATCGTCGTACCGGGTCGCAGTGTCGCCGCCGCGGCCGCTGCGGTGTCCGAAACCTCCCAGTATCAGCCGGTCACCCTCGGGGTCGTGGTACATGCGGGCCGAGTGCGGAGGCTCCTCGTCGGATATGTACATCCCGTCCAGCTCATAGTCGCCCGCAGGAACGCTCATGAGGTAGGACTGCTCCCTGTGTAGGCGCACGAAATAGAGCCCGGGCATATCAATCAGCGGATAATTGGTCGCAAGCACGACCGTTTTGGCCCTGAGCGTCCCCCGCTCGGTTCGCAGTATGCAGGGGCTGCCCGGCGTGACCTCGATAACGCGCGACCGCTCGTATATAGGGAACCGGTCGGACGGTATGCTGTCGGCCAGCGCATTAAGGTACCGGAGCGGATGAAACTGCGCCTGATCGTCTATCGCCATGTCGCGCGCCACCGGGAACGGAAGCCCGCAGCTGTCGGAGAACCGATAGGGCACGTGCAGCTTTTCCAGCGCCGCCGCTTCGTCGTCGAACCGCTGCAGGCGGGACGGGTCTCTCGTATAGACGTGGGAAGACACGCGCTCAAATCCGCAGTCGGGCGCGATTTCCCGCGAAAGGCTCTCCGTGAGCTCAAGGCCCAGCGTGCAGGCCTTCACATACGCGAGCGTATTTTCAAGGCCCGCCGAATCCAGCAGGTTGCTGTACTTGAGCCCGTGCTGCAGCGTGATCTTTGCGGTCGTGTATCCGCTGGTTCCCGAGCCCAGCGTATTGGCCTCCAGCAGCACGCCGTTAACGCCGCGCCGGGCCAGCAGCAGCGCCGTCGTTACGCCAGTCAATCCGCCTCCCACGATCGCTACGTCACATTTTGAGTCGCCCGAATACGGCCGGCTCTCGGTTCGGCTCGCGGTCCGGGACCAGTAGGATTCATGGTTCTTTTCGCTCATATATATTCCCCGTTTCGCTAGTGCTTCGTATTCCTAGAGTTTCCCCGCGGGGCAAAAATATCATGAAATATGAAATATGCGATGAAAAGCGCCGGGTTGCGGGCGTTCTAATGAATCCGTCCGAAATAGAGAGCGCGAAAAAAACAGCATTGCCGCTTTTGGCGACGATGCTGCTACCGTATGTTCTGCGCTTGCCCGCGGCGCTAGCGCGTGCTGTAGTTCGGCGCTTCCTTAGTGATGTATATGTCGTGGGGGTGGCTCTCGGTAAGTCCCGCGCCGCTGATGCGCATGAACTCAGCCTGCGTGCGCAGCGACTCGATGTCGGGCGCGCCGCAATAACCCATACCGGCCCGCAGCCCGCCCACCAGCTGGTAGATCGTATCGGTCAGCGCGCCCTTGAAGGGAACGCGGCCCTCGACCCCCTCAGGAACAAGTTTCTTCGCGTCTTCCTGGAAATAACGGTCGCGGCTCCCTTCGTTCATCGCGCCAAGGCTCCCCATGCCCCGGTAGACCTTGAAGGAGCGGCCCTGATAGATCTCGGTCTCTCCGGGGCTCTCCTCGGTGCCCGCCAGCAGCGAACCCAGCATGACCGCGCTGGCTCCGGCCGCGATGGCCTTGACGATATCGCCCGAATACTTGACGCCGCCGTCGGCGATGATTGTCTTACCCAGCCGGTCGGCCTCCTGGGCGCAGTCCATGATGGCCGTGATCTGCGGCACGCCCACGCCCGCCACGACCCGGGTGGTGCATATAGAGCCCGGGCCGATGCCGACCTTGACGACGTCCGCGCCGTGGCTCACAAGATCGCGCACGCCCTGCGCGGTGGCCACATTGCCCGCGACCACGACCAGGCCGGGGTATTTCTCCTTGACGCGGGCTACGGTGTTCATCACATTGACCGAATGGCCGTGGGCGGTGTCCACGGTGATAAGGTCGACCTTCGCGTCGTAGAGCGCGGCCACCCGTTCCATGACGTCGCCGGTAGCGCCCACCGCCGCGCCCGCGACCAGCCGCCCGCCCGCGTCCTTGGCGGAGTTTGGGTACTGTATCGCTTTTTCAATATCCTTGATAGTGATGAGGCCCTTGAGCATACCGCGCTCGTCGACTATGGGCAGCTTCTCGATCCGATGCCTGGCCAGTATCGCCTTGGCGGCCTCCAGCGTCGTTCCCTCGGGCGCTGTGATGAGGTTCTCGCTGGTCATGACCTCCCGGATCGGACGGGTATAGTCCGTTTCAAACCGCAGGTCGCGATTGGTCAGTATGCCCACCAGCAGGCCGTCGCGCGTGATGGGCACTCCCGATATGCGGTAGCGGGCCATGAGCGCCAGCGCGTCCGACACGAGATGATCGGGCGAAAGAAAGAACGGATCCGTGATGACGCCGTGCTCCGAGCGCTTGACCTTGTCGACCTGGGAGGCCTGTTCCTCTATGCTCATGTTCTTGTGGATGATGCCAATGCCGCCCTCTCTGGCCATCGCGATAGCCGTACGGGACTCGGTCACGGTATCCATGGCCGCGCTCATTAGCGGTATGTTGAGCAAAAACCCCGGTGCCAGTCGTGTGCCCAAATTTACGTCGCGGGGCAGCACTTCCGAGCGCCGGGGTACGAGCAGTACATCGTCAAATGTCAGTCCTTCTCTGAAGACTCTCTCGGCCAACAAAACCACGCCCTTTCGCAAATATCGGATCGTTACTGTAATGAAATATTAAATTTTATTATATATGGGATGGAGAGGAGTTGTCAATATTTATATAATGGAAAAACAGGGTATAAGTGTATGCGCGTATGGTGTATCTCCTGTGGTCCGTTCATACCGGGATTGTGAAGCAAATCCCCATAAAAATACTCATTGACAAGGCATTCCACACGCTATATACTTTGCAATCATATTATAGCGGCGGCAGGTTTATAAAGGTCGCGGCATGGTATGACGGGGGTATAGGAATAAAAGAAGGACGGTGCTGAATATGGAGGAGATCCCCAAGCCTGACCCACTTCCTCCGCTACGGGTCGGATTGACCTACAACGTAAAGAAAAATGTACTCTCCGATGTGGCCGACAACGAAGCCGAATATGACAGTTTCGAGACCGTTGCGGCCATTGCGTCTGCTTTGGAGCAATTAGGGTGCCGTGTAACGCTGCTGGAGGCAGACGCGCAGCTGCCGGCCCGGCTGGCCGCCGAGCGCCCCGACATAGTATTCAATATCGCGGAGGGCGCGGGCGGACGGGGCCGCGAGGCGCAGGTCCCCGCACTCCTTAATCTCCTTGGCATCCCCTTTACAGGATCCGACGAAACCACGCTGTGCATCGCGCTGGACAAAGCGCTCGCAAAGCGGGTGCTGTCCACATATGGGATCCGCACGCCCCGTTACCGCGTGATACGCAGCGATGATCCCGATATTACCGGACGGTTCGTATTCCCCGCCATCGTCAAGCCCAACGCCGAGG